>JAICGQ010000084.1 GCA_025923035.1 Pyrinomonadaceae bacterium
GATTGGGGACTGGCTGTAAGGGCCATAAAGAAGAAGAGTGTTGATATCGCACTAGAACTGGCGCGCACCGCCGAGCTATCGAACATTCAACGGGTTTGGATCCTCACACAGTCAGCGAAACTGCTTGCGACAGTCGATTCAGAGAGAGCCTTGTCCCTGCTTGATCAAGCGACATCTGAAACTAGACGTATCGAGAGCAGCCAGGAACGTCCCCGAGCGTTACTAGCGATTGCCAATGCATTGTTACTCGTCGAACCGGCGCGAGTTTGGGAGACTCTCTTTGAAGTTGTTAAAGCGGCCAACTCGTCAGAGGGGTTCAACGGCGACGATGGCATGCTCCCACTCAGCATAAACAACAAGCAACAGATTCTTAACAGGAGGTTCGATTACATTCCCGAGTTCGAAATGAAAGGAATCTTCACTGAGATCGCTGTTAAAGATTTTGACCGCGCCGTTCAGTTAGCTCATGGCTTCCAGGGTGAGGCCGCGCGCACCAACGCTACCATTGCTATTTGCCAGTCTGTACTTAAAGGAACACGAGAGTCGATAGTGCTTCAGAATGCAACTTCCCACGACTAAAACATCGGCTCAAAAGCCGGAAATACTACATTTCCCTGGTCCAGTTTTTCGGGGATGGGTCAAACAAGCTCAACAAAGCAATCTACAATCGTCGGAGTATTACTCCGGGCGACGACATTTACAAGTACGACCTGAGCGTGAGCACTACCGATCTAACATTGAACACTTATGGCGCTGATTTCTTCAACGACTACGCGGCGCGCATGGGGATCACTACCATCAACGACGATCACTTTAGGGTGTTGCGTTCCGTAGTAATGGATCCCTGGGTCACGGAGCACCCGGCTTTCAGCAACCGGAAACTCGAAACATTCGTTTCATCGACACGTTGGAAAAGGAGTTTAGGAAAGCTGTAACCGAGTATTGAAAGATCTCCAGCGTCAGGATTGGCGTTGCGCAAATCTCTGCGCTCTGCGTATCTAAACACAGAGGGCAGAGAACACGTCGAGAAATTACAAACCCGACACCAGGAATTAGCGCCCGCGATGTGCTCTGAAAGAGCGCACGGGGCCCCTGGAAGACCGTCCGAAAGGCACGAACGGTTTGAGTGTGCTGGACGCAACCGCCTGCAGACCGCCAAAACCTTCCGGCACGACGCGCTTTACCGGTTGTCCAATCAGCCGTTCGATTGCCTTCATCGACAACTCGTCGATCGGAGTCACGATGGTTATCGCCTTACCCTGCTTACCCGCTCTGCCCGTGCGGCCCACTCTGTGCACGTAATCTTCAGGAACAGCGGGCACGTCATAATTGATTACGTGTGATACGGAATCAACATCCAAGCCACGCGCCGCGATGTCTGTCGCCACCAGCACGCGTGTATGGCCCTCGCGAAAATCCCGCAAGGCTGCTTCACGTTGTGGCTGACTTCGGTCAGCGTGAATGCGATTTACTTTGTGATTGCGCGCTTTGAGAATGTGCGACAGCCGTTCGGATCCGCGTCGCGTGCGCGTGAACACCAAAACCTTTGCCGGCGATTCTTCTTCGTTCTTTTGCTCGAGCAAGTCAAGCAAGAGTGCGGTCTTATTTTCCAGCGACACTGAATAGGCAGTCTGGTCAACCATCTGCGCTGTACGACCGCGCCGGCTTACTTCAACCAACATTGGTTGTCGCATGGTTGATCGGGCCAGGCTCTCGATCGTTGATGACATGGTGGCCGAGAACAGCAGCGTCTGACGTTTTGCCGGCAACATTGCGAGAACTTTTTTGATGTCCGGCAGAAAACCCATATCCAGCATGCGATCGGCCTCATCGAGCACAAGGACTTCAACAGTGGAGAGATCGATTGCGCGGCGGTCGGCAATGTCTAGCAAACGGCCGGGTGTAGCAATCACGATCGTTGGCTTGCGACGCAACTCGCTGAGTTGCGGACCGATATTGGCGCCACCGATAACGAGAACGCTGCGATTGGTTTTCAGATGATTGAGTTCGTTGTAGTTCTTTTGGATCTGGAGTGCCAGCTCGCGTGTTGGCGCCAGCACCAGGACGCGAATGCCCGGACGCTTTTGTGTGCTCAAGTTCTGAATGATGGGAAGAAGAAACGCGGCCGTCTTGCCTGTTCCGGTTTCGGCACAGCCAATCACGTCGTGGCCGCTCAGAATGAGCGGGATGCATTTAGTTTGTATCGGGGTCGGATTTGAGTATCCGAGAGATTCGCAAACGCGCAATTGTGCGTTCGCCAATCCTAACTGAGAAAAATTCATTAGGTTCCTTTGTGTATGCGACGGCTGCTCAGAGCTCGTGTCGCGAAAATTCAAAACCGCAGCGTCGATCTCCGCAAACAATGTTGATGCGGAGATCGAACACGGCATAGAACGCGGGTGATTACCAGCGCGGCTCAGAGCGATGTCCCTGGTTACCGCCGCCGCGACCAAAACCGCCGCCGCCGCCACGATTACCGCCAAAGCCGCGTCCGCCACCGCCGCCACGATTTTCGCGTGGCCGGGCTTCGTTGACTTTCAACGCACGGCCGCCAACTTCCTTGCCATTGAACTGATCAATCGCCGCCGCCGCTTCCTGATCCGTGGACATTTCGACGAAGGCGAAGCCTTTCGATTGTCCAGTGTCGCGATCTTCAATCACGCTTGCCGATTCAACCGTTCCGGCCTGAGCAAACAGTTGCTGCAGATCCTGGCTGGTAGTTTGGAAAGAGATGTTTCCAACATAAAGTTTTTTAGACATAGAGATAGACCTTTCCCCGTTTGGGAATGAAAAGAAGCTGCGAATCGGATTGGCTTCGGCGAACGGTAGCGTTCGAAGGATCAGGTTCGGGTGCTCTCAATAGGAGCGGCTTCGGAGTGTGAAACAGCCTGCTCTCGAACCATCCAAACGTCCGGCGCTTATCGATTTTGTGCGCGGAGCGCATCACCGTCGATGCGCGAGAGAAGGATTAACGTGGCTTATGATGCCTGATCTATAGCACAAGTTGCAAGCTGACTGGGCCAGATCAAGCTGCCGGGCGGCTTTAATCCACCATGTGGTGGATGGTCGAAACGATCCAGAACGAGACGGCGGCAACAAAGGCGGCGGCGGGGATCGTGAGAATCCAGGCCCAGACAATGCGACCCGCAACGCCCCATTTCACTGCGGAAAGTCTGCGCGTCGCGCCCACGCCGACGATCGAGCCCGTAATGGTGTGGGTGGTGGAAACGGGGGTGCCCGTGACGGTGACGTAAGCCAGCGTCAACGCCGCGGCGGTCTCCGCACAGAAGCCGCCGACGGGTTTCAGTTTCGTGATCCGACTTCCCATCGTGTGGACGATTCGCCAGCCTCCCGACAACGTTCCCAGCGCGATTGCTGCGTGTGCGGCTAAAACAACGGAAGTCGGGATCGGCGGTAACGTGCCGTTCGGTCCATATGTGAGTCCCCACACGCCGCCCGCTGTCAGCACCGCGGTGATGATGCCCATCGTCTTCTGCGCGTCGTTGCCACCGTGGCCTAACGAGAACGCGGCAGCGGAGAACAGTTGGCCACGACGGAACAGCTTGTCGACTTTCGTCGCCGACGAACGACGAAAGATCCAATAGACGAGGACCATCAGCGTAAAACCGAGCAGCATTCCGATCATCGGCGACAGCACGATGAACTTCAGCGTTCGCACCCAAACTTCCATCTTCAACAGTCCTGTGACTCCACCATGAGCTGCGATGCCGGCCCCGGCGTAACCGCCGAGCAACGCGTGCGAACTAGACGTCGGCAGACCGAGATACCACGTTATGAGGTTCCAGATGATGGCGCCTAACAATGCCGCCAACAGGACGTAAAGACGAAGTTCGGGACTAATGACGTCCATCCGCACGCCGTCGCCGATCGACTTCGCAACACGCGTTCCGAACACTGCGAAAGCGATGAAGTTGAAGAACGCGGCCCACACGACTGCCATGCCCGGCGACAACACGCGCGTAGAAACTACGGTCGCGATCGAGTTCGCGGCGTCGTGAAATCCGTTGATGTAATCAAAGACGAGGGCGAGAAAGACGAGGATGATGATAAACGCCAGAGTTGCAGTCATAGTGGATTGCCAAGTGCCGATTGCCAAGTGCCGGTTAGGCGCGATTCGCAAACAACAATCGGCAATCGCCAATTGGCAGTCGGCAATGTTCTAAGTGTGTTTAATAATGACGCTCTCGATGATGTTCGCGACGTTCTCGCAACGATCGACCGCGGCTTCAAGCTTCTCGTAAATCTCTTTCCACTTGATTACGGTCAACGCATCCTGCGCGTCGTGAAACAACTCGGCGATCGCCGCGTGGTAAATGTCGTCGCCTTCATTCTCCAGACGATGAATCTCCACCAGGCGCTGCGTGATGTTGCGCGGACGCTTCAAGGTCGAAACGATCTCTTTCAACTGCTCCGCCATGCGCTCGATCACGTTGGCGAAGTCGCGCGCGTACTCGTTGATCTCTTTGACGTCGAAAATGATGATCGCCCGCGCGGCGTCGTCGATCAGGTCGACGATGTCGTCGAGCGCGGTCGACATCATGTAAATGTCTTCGCGATCGAACGGCGTGATGAACGACTTGTTCAGCCGCGTTGAGATCGTGTGCGTCAGTTCGTCGCAGGCATGCTCCAACCCCTTGATGCGTTGCGCGTACTCGCCGTAGTCGCCGTGCTTGTCGGCCAGCATCTCCTTCAGTTCGCGAGCGGCCGAAGAGATGTAAAGCGTCATCTGAGTGAACAGGTCGAAATACTGCTCTTCCTTAGGAAGCAGGCTTAGTCCCATGTCGCCTCTGACTGAAATCTGAACGTAATCTGAACGAGGCCGGACTATAACTTACCGACGCTCGACTTGCCAAATGCGAGCAGACTCGTATATCAAAGGCCGCAAATGACGAAGAACCACTTGGCCGACGTCCAGGATCTGCTCCGGCTGGAATCGAACGCCATCGCGCAAACAGCAACTCGTCTCGACGCAGCGCAAGTCGAGCGCGTCGTGGATTTGATTGCCGGCTGCAAAGGAAAAGTCGTGATTCTGGGCGTGGGGAAGTCGGGAATCATCGGACAGAAGATCGCGGCCACGATGACCAGCACCGGAACCGCCGCGCTCTACCTCCATCCATCGGACGCGTTACACGGCGGACTCGGTATCGTTCAACCCGACGACGTCGTGATCGTGTTGAGCAACAGCGGCGAGACTGACGAGATCGTCGGCATGTTGCCGTATCTCAAGAACCGACAGGTCGCAATCGTCGCCATCGTCGGCAATCTGAATTCAACACTCGCGAATCGCGCCGACGCCGTGCTCGATGCGACGGTCGATCAGGAAGCGTGTCCGCTAAACCTTGCACCGACGACGAGCACAACAGTTGCGCTGGCAATCGGCGATGCGCTCGCGATGACAGTGATGAAAGTAAAAGGACTGACGACGGACGAGTTCGCCGTGAATCATCCTGCCGGTCGCCTGGGAAAACGACTGACGTTACGAGTCTCGGATCTGATGCATCGCAACGGGGAGAACCCGATCATCGCAACCGGATCGTCATGGGTCGAAGTAGTGCGCGCGATCAGCAAAGGCGGACTCGGCGCTGTTTGCGTCGTCGATCCGCGTGGCCGTCTCGCGGGAATCATCACCGACGGCGATCTCCGCCGCGCCATTGAACACACCAGTCAAGACTCGCTCGCAAAACTCACCTGCGACGACTTCATGACTAGTCAACCAACTGTGGCAACTCCCGAACTCCTCGCCTTCGACGCACTGCGTCTCATGGAAGATCGACCATCGCAAATTTCAGTTTTACCGGTGGTTGATGAGGACCAGATGTGCGTTGGACTAATTCGCGTTCACGACATCGTGCGCAGCGGTCTTTGATCCCACTCGCGGCGGCATATCGACGATGTCCCAGGCCGATCGCATGCGCAGGAGTTTCGACATCAAACCAGCATGCATGATGTGACCGCTGCGTTCGGCGACTACCTTGCCCATGATCGGCATTCCCAACAAAGCGAGATCGCCGATGATGTCGAGTATCTTGTGACGCACGAACTCATCGCGGAAGCGCAGGCCCGTTTGGTTCAACATGCCGTCCGGCGTCAACACGATCGCATTGTCGAGTGATCCGCCGCGAATCAAATTCGCGCGACGCAGTGCTTCGATCTCTTCAGTAAACCCAAACGTGCGCGCCGCAGCGATATCACGACTAAAAGCGCCGTCGCTCAATTCCACAAACAAACTCTGCACACCGATCAGCGGGTGAGAGAAGTCGATCAGGCAATCGATCTGGTAAGTGTCGGCCGGTTCGACGCTGATGCGCCGGTTGCCTTGTTCAAATGAAACGCGCTCCCGTACGAGCAACGCGCGACGCGCCAGAGGTTGTTCGACGATTCCGGCGCGCGCGATGATCTCGGCAAAGTCTTCCGCCGAACCATCCATGATCGGAATCTCGAGATTGTCGACCTCGATGAACACATTGTCGACGTCGAGTCCACGCAGAGCGGCCAACAAGTGTTCGACCGTCGACAGCATCACGCCGGTGCGCATCAACGTCGTTGCGTAACCGCAGTGGGCTACTGATTCAACTGTGGCGGGAAGCTCGAAGCCGCCGAGGTCTGTACGGCGGAATACATAACCGGTGTCGGGCGGCGCCGGGACCAGTCGCATATGGACCTGCACCGCTGTGTGCAGTCCTATTCCGTGGGTTTCGACCGGAGAGCCGAGCGTGGTCTGTTTGATCAAAAGTCGGGCGCCCTTATGTCAGGTGATCCATGCTTCGGTCAATACGTGAGCAACCAATATGCCGGGAGAAAGTGGAGTATACACCGCATGTGCTGAAGAGTGCTGTTGCGTACGCGCCACATGCCAGGAATTTCCTGACGAGATTTCGCAACACAAATTAATTGAATACAACTATTCGCTGGAGTACACTCGCGGCAATTAACCCGTTGGGACGCGTAGCTTTTCGGCGTAGTGTTTGAGAAACAGTACTTTCGGACCATAACTCGTGGATGAAAGAAACGCGACGCCAACGCTCCTAAGAGCAACGAGAGTGGAGTTCCTCGACACCACTCTCCTGGAGAAACCGCGATGCCAGACCTCGAAATCACGTGTTCGGAGTGCAACACTCCCTTCACCTTTACGGAACGCGAACAGGAGTATTACCGGGAACGTAATCTGACTCATCCAAAACGGTGCAAGCCATGCCGCGATGCACGGCGGGCCAACTTTGGCGGAGGAAGAGGACAAACAGGTGACCGCCAACGATTCGACATCACGTGCGACCAGTGCGGCAAGAACGATTCGGTGCCCTTCAAGCCTTCATCGGGTAGACCAGTCTTGTGCAGCGACTGTTTTAGTGCGAATCGCGCAGCGCAACGTACCTGAATAAGTTGAGGCCGGCGCTGTGCCTGCGCCGCCATCGACTTGCAGACAATTCGGGGTAAGTAAGTTTTAGGAACGCGGTCTCTCTCTAACGCGACTTATGGGTGAACCCCGCTCTGAAGTAAGGCAAAAATGAGTTACGAAACAATTCAACTGGAGATGCGCGGTCAGGTTTGTGTGCTGACCCTGAACCGCCCGGATCGATTGAACGCGTTGACCGTGGAAGCGGCCGTCGACTTCAAGGCCGCCGTTGCTGACGCGCTTCAACAGGGTGCCCGCGCGATTGTTCTCACAGGCGCGGGTCGCGCGTTCTGTGCGGGTGGCGACCTGCGTGCGATGCAGGAGATCGCGACTAAGGAAGGACGTCTCGAAGCATTCTTCGACGAGCCGTTGCGCATACTGAACGAAGCGATTTTGTTGATTCGTCAAACGCCGGTCCCGTTTATTGCCGCTGTGAATGGAGTCGCGTCGGGCGGTGGGTGCAACCTGGCGCTGGCGTGCGATCTCGTGATCGCTGCCGAGAGCGCGAAGTTCAACCAGGCATTCATCAAGATCGGTCTCGTGCCTGATTGCGGTGGAACATTCATCCTGCCGCGACTCGTAGGATTGAAAAAGGCAGCGGAGCTGATGTTCACCGGCGACATGATCACGGCGCAACAGGCGGCGGAGATGGGAATGATCAATTCCGTCGTGACTGATACCGGGTTGATGGGCCACGCGATGTCGATCGCCGACCGGCTTGCGCAATCACCCACTGCCGCCATCGCGCAGATCAAGCGATTGTTGGAGGCGAGCGCGGTGAATGATTATGGCGGTCAACTCGATCGAGAACGTGAGGCGCAGATCGAGGCGGGCAAGACGAAAGATTTTGTCGAAGGCGTCTCGGCATTTCTGGAAAAACGGCCGGCGCGATTTGTTGGCAGTTGACGTTCGAAGGAACGAAGCAGATCGCGAGGCCGCCTGACAGTTGGGCGGCTTTTTTTATTGCCAATTGCCAATTGCCGATTGGTCCGTAACGATAGCAAGCGAAAAATTGCCAATTGGCAATCGCCAATAGGCAATACCCAGGATGGATTCGCTAACTTACATGCAGCTCCTGCGACGCAACCGGTCGTTTCGACGATTGTGGATCGGGCAGGTGATCTCAGAACTCGGCAACTGGTTCAACTTCATTGCCGCGTTGGGATTGGTGCGTGTGGTTTCGAACGCCGCCCCGGAAGTGACCACCCTCATGCTCATCTTCCGCCTGGTGCCGTTCACGCTCTTTTCACCACTCGCCGGCGCTTTTGTCGATCGCTGGTCGCGGCGCACAGTGATGATCCTGACGGATCTGTTGCGCGTGGTAGTTGCGCTCGGGTTTCTCCTGGTGCGTCGTCCGCAGGATCTCTGGATCGCGTATCTCTGCACGGCGTTGCTCGCGTTCTTTGGCGCGTTCTTCGAAGCCGCGAAGAATGCCGCGGTGCCCAACATCACCGGCGAACGCGATCTGCTTGCCGGCAACGCCCTGATGTTTTCATCGCGATTCCTGTTGCTGTCGGTCGGCGCGGCCCTGGGCGGTTGGACTTCAGCGAAGATCGGCTATTCCGCGGCCTTCATCATCAACGCGCTTTCGTTTCTGCTGTCGGCATATTCGGTCTGGCTCGTCCCGGACGCGGAGACACGTCAGCGACGAGCAGCAGGCGAAGCTGAAAAGACTCCGAAGCCTGGTATGTTCAGTGGTTACTGGACAGACATTCGCGAAGGCTGGTCGTACATCGTTAGGCATGCGCCGGTCGCGACAATCCTGCTGGTGAACATCGTATGGGCCATCGGCGGCGGTGCGATCAACCTGATCCTGGATCGTCTGGGCGCGTTCGAGTTTGCACCAAAGAGCGGGCTTCGGCAGGACGAGGCCATCGGCGTGCTGTATTTCGCAAATGGTTTGGGACTGTTCGTGGGGATGATGATCGCGCGTCGCGTCGGCATCTACTTTCAAAGCAAGAGCCGAACGATTGGTTACATCGGATGGAGTCTGTTTGTTCAGGGGATCTTCTTTGCGCTGATGGGCGTGATGCCGACGCTGTTGCTGGCATCGTTAATGTTGTTTATTTCGCGCGTGTTGCTGGGCGCGGAGTTCGCGGTGCAGGAGACGTTGTTGATGCGGCTGGTTCCGGATAACCTACGCGGTCGTATTTCGACGACGGATCGTGCCGGTGAGATGATGATCTGGAGCGTGTCGACGGCAGTCGCCGGTTGGTCGCTTTATTACATCACACCATCGTTGTTAACAATCACTTCCGGTCTGTTGTCCGGACTTTCGGGAGTGTTATGGTTGTCATTGTCATCAGTACACCGGATAGAAGGAGCAATCGTTAAAGTCCCGGACCATGCGCGTCAGAGCTCGTCGTAGAAAATCCGTCGTCTTCTTCATCACGCTGAGCGTCAGCCTGGTGGTGCTCGCGATCGCGTTGAATGTCGGGTGGATCGTGCTCAACTGGGGAGAGATCGCGCTCCTCATTTTCGGCATCATCTTCTTCGTCGTGCTGATCTTCGGACTGGTGCTCAACACGACATTCCTGATTCGCGAGATACGACGGAACGAGCAACACGACGCGTTTATAAACGCAGTGACGCACGAACTGAAGACGCCGATCGCCTCGATTCGTTTGTATCTGGAAACGTTGAAGACGCGCGATGTGGACGACGCGCAACGTCACGAGTTTTACAACATCATGCTCGCCGATAGCGATCGATTGCTGTTGACCGTTGAGCAGGTGCTGCGTGCCGGACGTACCGGACATCGACAACGTCGCATTGCGAATTCCGTGATCGACGTCGACGAGATGGTGCGCGAGTGTTTGGAACGGACGCGGGTTCGCTACGGATTGAACGAGGCGCACATCGTCTACACGGATGGCGCGAACGGCGCTAAAGTGTCGGGTGATCCCGACGAGTTGCGCGCGGCGTTTTCAAACCTTCTCGATAACGCCGTGAAGTATTCCGACGACGAGGTGCGTGTTTCCGTGTCGGTATCGGCGGACGATGAGAAGCGCGTGGTTGTGCGAGTGGCTGACAAAGGAATCGGAATTCCGAGTGCGCAACTGAAGCGGATCTTCAAACGTTTCTATCGTGTGCCCGGGAGGTTTATGGCGCGTGTAAAAGGCACAGGGTTGGGGTTGTTTATCGTCCAGTCAGTGGTGCGAAAGCACGGCGGGCGCGTGTACGCGGAGAGTCCCGGGTTGGGCCAGGGCAGCACGTTTACGATTCAGTTACCAAGGGTCTGATTAAATGAGCTCCGTCTTAATAGTCGAAGACGAAAAACACATCGCCGATGGTTTGCGCTACAACCTGAGGGCGGAAGGTTACGACGTCGACATCGCGAGCACTGCGGAGCAGGCGGCGACGCTGCTGCTCGACAAACGCACGGCGTACGACGTCGTTGTGCTTGACGTGATGTTGCCCGGCATGGATGGGTTTCTGTTCGCGTCGAAGTTGCGTGAGCGAGGAAACTTCGTTCCGATTCTGATGCTGACCGCGCGTGGTCAAGCGCAAGACGTGCTGCGCGGCTTCGAAGCCGGCGCCGACGATTATTTGCCGAAACCATTTGATCTCGGAGTCTTGCTGGCGCGGATTCATGCGTTACTTCGCCGGCGTGAGTGGCTGCGGAAAGATCGCATGCCCGCAGCGACTGCAGATGGCTCGAACATCGTCGATCTCGGCAACAAGACGATCGACTTCGACGCGCTCGAACTTCGCTCCGGTGAACAAACGGTCCACCTGACGTTGATGGAGGCCGAACTGCTTCGTTATCTGATCAATCACGACGGCCGCATCGTTTCGCGCAGCGCGATCCTCGAAGACGTTTGGGGACTGCGCGAAGACACGGACACGCGCGCCATCGACAACTTCATCGTTCGTTTGCGGAAGTATATTGAAGACGAACCGTCACGTCCGCGACATCTGCTGACCGTGCGAGGTGTGGGATATAAGTTTGTTTCAGCCACAGCGGAGGCCGCGGCTGGTGACGACTGAAGTCCTCAAAATCATTCGGCTTGTTGGGTCCGGCTCTGCCGTCTGACGTGCGGCGAACGCTTTGCCTCGCCGTTAAAATCTACCTAAGAAAATGGGCTGTGCCCACCGTTCGGGCTTGCCGCTGGTTCAGGCTCTGCGAGCGTGGGCCAAGGGCCGAACGACGGGCGTAGCCCCATCGACTTCGAAACTCCTACGGCGAGGCGAAGCCTCACATCGGGCGGCAAAGCCGATAAGATCAGGCTGGGGTCAAACATCCGGCTAATGTTTGCGACACTCATCTGATCGTTGACATCACTTACCGGCGACGATCAACGATGCACGCACGCCAAGCATGTCCGAAAAGTCTTTCGAGTAGATCGTCGACACTTTCCTCACCCTGCTGATCTTATCGACCAGTTCATCATTCGAGATGAATCCGTTCTCGGTGTGGGCGATGGCCCATGTCGGAATATGCGACGCGGTGCGTAACAGGTCTTCAACAAAACCCAGGTACTGCTGTTTACTCTGCACGCGGGAACCCAACCGGGCCTTCTGCGCACGTTCGAGATCGATCCAGAACTCATCGCCGCCGCGCAACCATTCCTCGCGCCAGCTCTCGATCGGATCTCGCGTTGCAGTTTGGGTGACGGGAGTCGGCAGTCGTAGAAACAGCAGATCGGTGTGTTGTCGCTCGGCGACGAAGCTGCGCACGTCCTGGTTGCTCGTCTTGTTTCGCATGCCATTGTCGTATGGTTCGGTAACACAGCCGAGCATTAGTCGAAACGTGTCGGAGAGTGCCAGCGGTTGGCGCAGGCTGCGGGTTTGTTCGTTGAAGGAGAGAACGTAATCGCCGACCATCATCGCCGCTGTCAGTGCGAGCGCTCGCTTGTAGGGTTCGAGTTGTTCGGCGTTGAAGCGCACGTTGTCGAACCACCACGCGTCGGTTTCGTTGAACCACTTGAGCAAGGCGGGATTATCGAGCTTATCGCGGGGAATGTACGCATCGTCGAGCAACATTTCGAGGTGCGGTTCGCGGAGTTTCTCGGTGTTGTTCTCGACCAGCGCGAGGGCTTTCGTGTACGACCAGACCATCGGATCGTTGGCCGCGACTCGGACGCGCCAGCTTTTTAGCCTGACGATCAGTTCCGGTTCGCCGGTGAAGGGCAGCGCCACCGACTCAAACTTCAACCGGCGCAGGACGCCCAGTTCAAAACCCAACCATCCGTTATGAAATTGCATAGTTCACATTCAGCGAGAGAAACACCGAAACAACTCCAGGATCGAATTCGATCCCTGCTCGGTTCGTAAGCTCGCGTCTGGCCGCTTCTTCAGACAACGACGGGCGAAACGGACGATCGTCAGTCAGCGCGGCGTAAGAATCAGCGACGCGAAGTATTCGCGCAGCCAGCGGGATCTCTTCACGACGCAACGCGTCCGGATAACCAGTGCCGTTCCACCATTCGTGATGCCAACGCACGAGCAGTTGCGCCGCGCGATCGGCGCCGACTCTCGACGCCTCGCGTTCGCCAATCACCGGATGACGCGCGAGATCGATCCGTTCTTCAGGCGTCAACTTGCGATCGGACTGGATGTAGTCGCGCTCCATAGCGACCTCGCCGAGGTCGTGCAACAGCGCGGCCGCGTACAACGAGCCACGATCGTGACGCGCGAGGTGAAACGCGTGCGCGATCTCATCGGCGATCGCCGCGACGCGTTGCGCGTGCGGATTCTCGTAACGCTCGAACCGATCGACGGTCTTCGCGAGCTGCATGAAAGCCTCGCCTGCCGCTTTTTCAATGAGTTCAACGGTGTCGACTGCTGCCATCGCTGCCTATCTTAAACTCCTTTTAGTTCGCGCAACAGATCGCGCGCCTTGCCATTGTTGGGATCTGCTGCGACGGCGCGTTCCGCCTCGCCTTTGGCACGAATAGCAAATCCGAGATCTCTAAACAACTGCGCCAACATCACGCGATAATCGGCATTCCCGGGGTCCAGCTTGATTGCGGCTTGTAGTTCCGCCTCGGCGGCGCGCCGGGTGTTTTCCTGGGCCGCGAGCATTTGTCCGTAGTAAGCGCGATAGCGTGCTTCTTTCGGCGCGAGTCGCGCGGCGGAAGCGAAGAGTCCGGTAGCGAGCTTGCGCTGACCTTGTTCGAGAGCCGCGAGTCCTTCCCTGAAGTCGTTTGCGGCGCGTTCGGCGGCGGGGATCACGGGAGCTGTTGTAGCCGGGTCAGGCGTCGCAGTTTGATCGGATGTGGGCACGGCCGGTTTCGCCGTTGCGTCGGCGATTTTCTGAGCTTTACGTCGCGCCTGAAGTTTGGCGTTGTAGTTTGCGCGCAGATCGTCCTCGCGTAACGTGTCATACGCCTGCGTGATTCTCGCGAACGCCGATTCCAGACGCGTCAACAGCGCAGGTTCCGTCTTACGAAATCTGTCCGGATGATAACGCCGCGCGAGATCGTAATACGCAGACTTCATCTCCGCAGCCGCAGCGGTGCTTTCGACGCCGAGTACATCGTAATAGGAATCCGCGCGACGAACTCGTTCGAGAAATGCCTCAACGGTCTCCTCACTAACATCCGCATCCGCAGCGGTGTGCGGCTCCTCAATAACCTTCGCCGGCATTCTTCGTTCGGCTTCGGACAACAACGCATCGACGTCAACCTTAAGATCGACCGTTTCGTTGAGCTGAGCGCGCTGATCAAACTCCCAGGCGCCGTCGGTCCACAGCAACGCCAGACGAAGAACGTCCGATACCTGCTTCGACTGGATCTGCTCGACGATCTCCGGCGTCAACGAGTTGTCGGCACAAAGCTTACGGGCCAGGTCGAAATCGGAAACCCGCTCATCGAAACGCGTAAGTTGTTCAGACGAGAGCAGTGCGGCCTTTTGCAAGTACTCGCGCAAGCGAAACGTTCGCAGGTTGCAAGCGGCGTAAACGAAGTGTCCCCTGAAAAAGTAGGCGGCGACTTTGATCCGTTCGCGTTCGAGACTCAGCCTGCCGCTTTGAGACTTTGCTGAGATCTCTCGAATGAGTTCCGCGAGCGGTCGATCGCTGAGTTGGCCGTTCATCCGGTGCGGCATCATAGCGCACGCAGGAAATCTGACAAAATTGTGTTTCGAACCGTACTCAGGGGGTAGACAGGGATGAGCACTAACCCTATATTGATGCCACATAACAATTTAGGCCCCCAGACGAGAACATTTCAAGCAGGGTGTGATCTTTATGGACGAAAGAGCACGCGAGGGTGCCTATTACGGTGGCGACCCGGACAACACTAGCGACAATGTTAGCAGTGCGGCTGCTCTCAATTCTCAGGAACGCGTGGATCTCCTAATCAGGGAGCTACGGAAACGTACGGCCGAGCTCGAGGAGGCAAATCGGGAACTACGACGCGTTTCACATTATCGATCCCTGTTCCTGGCGCGGATGTCGCATGAACTGCGCACGCCGCTGACGTCGATTCTTGGTTTTAGCGAGATCCTCCTCGATCAGGAGGAACTGACGGAATCGCAGCGTCGGTTTTGCCAGAAAGTCCAGGATTCGGGCTTTCAACTGCAAGCCAGCTTGAATCAGCTCGTCGATCTTTCGCGCATCGAGGCTGGCCAAACTGAAGTGTTTCTTCAGGAATTTTCATTGCGCGAAACCGTGCGAGAGTCGTGTTCCGCCGCCGCGCGGATGGCGCAGAAGGCGCAGGTCAAGATCGACTACGAAGTCGCGCCGGAGATCACC
>JAICGQ010000085.1 GCA_025923035.1 Pyrinomonadaceae bacterium
AAGAAGAGCAAAGAATAGACCATGAGACAACCCAAGCAACGCATTCCGGCGCAGGGACTCGACCTGAAAGACCAGGTGATCTCCATCAATCGCGTCACCAAAGTGGTTAAAGGCGGCAAGAACCTTTCGTTCGCGGCGCTCGTTGTGGTAGGCGACGAGGGTGGACACGTCGGCTTCGGCACCGGCAAGGCGCGTGAAGTGCCGCTGGCGATCAAGAAGGGTATCGAGTCGGCGAAGAAAAACCTGATTCGCGTCCCGCTTATCAACAACACGTTGCCGCACCAGTTGATCGGAGAGTACGGCGCGGGTCGTGTGCTCGTGAAACCGGCTTCGGAAGGTACGGGCGTGATCGCGGGAGGCGCGGTGCGCGCTGTGATGCAGGCGGTCGGCGTCAGAGACGTGCGAACGAAAGTGCTGGGTTCGACCAATCCGCACAACGTCGTGCGCGCCACCTTCGATGCCTTGCTGCGGATGAAAGATCCGATGGAGCTGGCGCGGTTGCGTGGTAAGCAAGTCGAGGAGATGTAGAACGATGCCGCGTAGAGTTAATTCAAACAACGAAGAGCAGGCGAAGATTCGTATTCAGTACTATCGAAGCTTCATCGCCGCACCCGAGACGCACAAGACGATCGTGCGTAGTTTGGGTCTGCGAAAGTTGAACCAGGTTGTCGAGCGTCCGGACACCGAAGCCATGCGTGGCGCCGTCGCGAAAGTTCCGCACCTGCTGCGGATAGTGGAGTAAAAAATGGCAATCAGTCTAAACACACTTAAGCCGGCAAAAGGATCGACGCACAAGAAAAAGCGAGTCGGTCGCGGGCCCGGATCCGGTTTGGGTAAGACGGCGGGTCGCGGTGAAAAAGGACAGAAATCGCGGTCAGGTTATTCGGCGAAGATTGGATTCGAAGGCGGCCAGATGCCGCTGCATCGTCGTCTGCCGAAGCGCGGATTTACCAACATCTTCAAGAAGCGCTGGCTAGAGATCAGTCTCGCATCGCTCGAACAGCATTTCGAGGCCGACGCGGAGATCACTCCGGAAGTGCTGCACGACCGCGGATTGATCAAGAAAGCCAAATACGACGTCGTCGTGCTCGGCAACGGTGAGATTTCGAAGCCGCTGCGCATCTCGGCGCATCGCTTCACGAAAAGCGCCCGCGAGAAGATCGAAAAGGCCGGTGGCGCAGCAGTTCAGATTGGCGGATAATCTGCGAACAACGAGGCACCGTTTCGCAGATTAAAAAAGGGGATCAGCATGGAGAAGTTTTTAGCCGCCGTTCGCAATATGTTCAATGTGCCGGATCTACGCCGGCGCATTTTCTTTACGCTGGGACTGCTCGCGGTCTACCGCTTCGGCGCGCACGTCACTGCTCCGGGCATCAACATACAGCGTCTCGAAGAAGTGTGGCGTGATGTTGCCGGAACACTGCTCGGCGTCCTCGACCTTTTCTCCGGCGGAAACTTCCGCACCATCTCGGTATTCGCACTCGGCGTCACTCCGTACATCACCGCCTCGATCATCCTGCAACTGATGACCGTCGTCTCGCCTGCGTTGAAGAAACTGCAGGAAGAAGGCGAGATGGGACGGCAGAAGATCAACCAGTGGACGCGCTATCTGACCGTCGTACTCGCGGCGATTCAAACTTCTTTCGTGGCCCACTGGCTACAAGTCAATGGCGTCGGCGCACCCGGCTGGGGATTTCGTCTGAGCACCGTGCTCACGTTGACCACGGGAACGATCTTCGTCATGTGGCTCGGCGAGCAGATCACTGAACGCGGTGTCGGCAACGGTATCTCGTTGCTGATCTTCGCCGGTATCGTGATCGGTTTGCCAAACGGCATCCAGCAAGTGTTCACGCGCCTACGCGGTGGCGACACGATGGCCACCATCGGCGTCTTCGCCATGCTGGTAGCGATGGTGCTGATCATCGCCTTCATCGTTTACGTCGAATCGGCGCGCCGCAAGATCCCGGTGAGTTATGCGAAGCGCCACGTGGGCCGGCAGATCGTCGGTGGTCAACAGACCACCATGCCGCTGAAGATCAATATGGGCGGCGTGATCCCGGTGATCTTCGCTTCGTCTGTATTATCGATGCCGCAGAGTTTATTCGCGGCCTTTCCTCCGGACGCAGGCGACAAAGGGTGGTGGGCCAGGATCTGGAACTTCTTCCAGACGTTCCACGCCAGCGATCCTTACTACGAGTTTTTCTTCCTGGGTCTGATCATCTTCTTCACGTTCTTCTACGTGTCGATCGTATTCAACGTCGAAGAGGTCGCTGACAACCTGCGCAAGCACGGCGGGTTCATGCCGGGTATTCGTCCGGGACGCGCGACCGCCGAGTATCTCAACACGATCCTGACGCGGTTGACTGTCGTCGGCGCGGTTTACCTGGCGCTGGTCGCGTTTGTCCCGCAGTTCATGTTGAGCGGTTTCAAAGTCGGCCGACTGCCGTTTATTGGTCAGTATATCGATGCGTTCGTCACTACCACGCCCGGCCTGGGATGGATACCTGAAGGAATGGGCTACCAGTTCTACTTCGGCGGTACCTCGTTGCTGATCCTGGTCGGCGTCGCAATGGACACCGTGGCCCAAATCGAAGCCCAGCTCGTGATGCGCAACTACGAAGGCTTCCTTGGCGGCGGCGGAAGGTTGCGTGGCCGGCGCGGCTGACACTATGTCGAAAACTATCGTGCTGATGGGTGCGCCTGGTGCCGGTAAGGGCACTCAGGCGCGCTTGCTTCAAGAGCGTATGCATCTCCCGCAAATTTCGACGGGAGATATTTTTCGCGCGCTGAAGCACGCCGATACGCCATTGGCAAAGGAGGTCAGGGACATAATGCAGCGGGGACAACTGGTCCCCGACGAAGTGACAATTCAGCTCGTCAAGGAACGCACGGCGAAAGACGACTGTAAGGACGGTTACATACTCGACGGCTTTCCGCGCACGCCCGCTCAAGCCGCCAGTCTCGATAATCTGGCCGCCGAACAAGGCAAGCAAATCGTGCCGATTCAGATCGAAGTTCCCTACGATCTACTTGAAAAGCGGATGACTGGCAGGCGAAACTGTCCGGTGTGCAACGAGATTTACAACATCTATTTCAAGCCACCGCGTCACGACAACGTTTGCGACCTCCATCCGGAAGCGCAACTCGTTCATCGAGCCGACGACAATTCCGAGACGGTCCGGAAACGGCTTGCGACTTATGAGGAACAGACTCGTCCGTTGCTCGATTACTACGACTCGAAAGGTCTGTTGCGCGTCGTAGATGGCGACCGCGACACTGAGAGCATCTATCGCGACGTCGAAGCGACCGTGAAGGACGAGTAAGAAGAAGTTTGGCGGTACTGCAATGATTATCGGGAAGTCAAAACGGGAAATCGAGAAGATGCGCGCCTCGGGACAGCTCGTGGGCAGGGTCCTTCAGACCCTTCGCGAGATGGTCGAACCGGGAATCACCACCATGGAACTCGATCGCGAGGCGGAGAAGATGATTCGCGATGCGGGTGCGCTGCCCACCTTCAAGGGATACAACGGGTTCCCGTACTCGATTTGCGCTTCGGTGAACGAACAGATCGTCCACGGCTTTCCTTCCGATTACAAGTTGAAGGAAGGCGACATCTTTTCGATCGACTGCGGCGCGACCCTGGAGGGTTTTGTCGGCGACTCGGCGACGACGGTTCCGGTCGGCAAGGTAGATGACGAGTGGCTCAAGCTGATCCAGGTCACGGAGGAATGTCTCGAAAGGGCGATCCGGCAGTGCCATCCCGGGAACCACCTCGGCGACATCGGCTGGGCGGTCCAGGAGCACGCGGAGGCCAACGGTTACTCGGTCGTCCGCGATTATGTCGGACACGGAATCGGCCGCCGCATGCATGAAGACCCGCAGATTCCGAACTACGGCCGTCCGGGACTGGGACCTAAGATCAAAGCCGGCTACGTTTTTGCGATCGAGCCGATGGTGAACCTGGGCTCCCATTACACGAAGCTGCTCAACGATGGTTGGACGGTCGTGACCCTCGACGGCCTGCCGAGCGCACACGCGGAACACACCATTGCGATTACGGAGGACGGCCCGGAGGTGCTGACCCTGGCCGCATCCACTGTATCAGTCTAACCCGCGTTCCCGGCTTGGCAAACCTAAAACGCGGATGCTATTATTCGCAGTTTGTCGGCAGCGGCATAGACTTCAACCAGAGAGGATATGGCGAAGGAAGAGGCGATAGAAGTCATGGCGAAAGTCCTGGAGACTTTGCCTAACGCTATGTTCCGCGTCGAGTTGGAGGACAGTCAGCACCAGGTGCTTGCGCACATATCGGGAAAAATGCGCAAGCATTTTATTCGCATTCTTCCGGGCGACCGGGTGTTGGTGGAGTTATCTCCTTACGATCTTAATCGCGGCCGAATTACATACCGCTATAAATAGATAGAGGGTTAGACAGATGAAAGTCCGTGCGTCGGTAAAGAAGATGTGCGACAAGTGCAAAGTCATCCACCGCAAAGGCGTGGTGCGGGTGATTTGCGTGAATCCGAAACATAAACAGAGACAAGGATAATCGGGAAGATGGCACGTGTAGCTGGAGTAGATCTACCGCCCAACAAGAGAGCCGAGGTTGGCCTCACTTACATCTATGGCATCGGCCGCTCGCGTTCGAGTTCGGTGCTCAAGGAAGCCGGCGTGAACGTGGACACTCGCGTTCGCGATCTGAGTGAAGACGAACTGAGCCGGATTCGCGCCATCCTCGAGACGCAGGGCGAGATCGAAGGCGACTTGCGCAAGCGCGTCCAGATGGACATCAAGCGATTGATGGATATCGGCTGTTACCGCGGTCTGCGTCATCGCCGTGCGCTTCCGGTGCGCGGCCAACGCACGCACACCAACGCTCGCACGCGCAAAGGACCACGGCGCGCCACGATCGCCAAGAAGAAGGCGCCCGGCAAGAAATAGTTTTGGTACTTGGAACTTAGAGCTTTGTGCTTTGTTCGTCTGCGTAACGGGCCAGTAGAAGCCGAGCGAAACGACAGCGGACAGAAAGCAAAGCACAAAGGACAAAGCACAAAGAACAAAGTTTATGGCAAAAGCAGGCGGAAAGAAGAAAGTCTTTCGCAAGAAAGAGAAGAAGAACGTTCCTAACGGTATCGTCCATATCGCGGCGTCGTTCAACAACACGATGATCTCGATCACCGATCTGGAAGGAAACCTGATCGCGCAATCGTCGGCGGGGGCGCGCGGTTTTCGCGGTTCACGCAAGGGCACTCCCTTCGCCGCACAGCAGGCAGCTTACGAAGCGGCGAAGAAAGCGCACGAAGCGGGCATGCATCAGTGCGAAGTGAGAGTTAAAGGTCCAGGCGGTGGTCGCGAGTCAGCGATCCGAGCGATCGCGAATGCCGGTATTCGGGTCACCACAATCCGCGATACCACACCGATTCCGCACAACGGATGCAGGCCGCCGAAACGTAGAAGAGTTTAAGAGGTATTGCCGATTGCCAATTGCCGATTTCTGGAACACGGCAAGCTTGCGAACAATTGGCAATCGGCAATTGGCAATCGACAATTGGCAGTGAAACAACCCAAAGGATGAAGGATCGGCATCGCTGATCTGTAAACTTTTCCGTCTAACTTAGAATGGCGCGCGTGCGCGCCTTAGACTGGAGGCAATTAGTTGGCTAGGTATAGAAATGCAGTGTGTCGCCTCTGCAGACGCGAAGGCGCAAAGCTCTTTTTGAAGGGCGATCGTTGTTACAAACCCGCTTGCCCGATTGAAAAACGTGGAACGCAACCCCCGGGACAGCACGGCAACTCGCTGCGCCGCGGCAAGGCGCTCGTTGGTTACGGCCAACAGTTGCGCGAGAAGCAGAAGGTAAAGCGCATCTATTTCATTCTCGAAGGACAGTTTCGCAACTACTTCGAGCGCGCGGCCCGCATGAAGGGCATCACCGGTGAAAACCTTCTGTTCCTGCTCGAGCGGCGACTGGATAACGCGGTCTATCGAGCCGGTTTCTCCACTTCGCGCCGGCAGGCGAGACAGTTGGTGAATCACGGTCACATTCAGGTGAATGACCGCAAAGTAGATATTCCCTCTTTTCAAGTAAAACCTGGCGACCTCATTAGTGTGAGAGAGGCGAGCAGAAAGAACCCTCATATCGAGGGCGCCTGGCAAACCGCGTCCGGCCGTGGACGTCCATCGTGGATCTCGGCTGACGGCGGCGACATGTCGGCACGCATTTCCGGTACGCCGGTGCGCGACGACATCGATCGGATGATCAACGAGCAGCTAATCGTCGAACTTTATAGCAAGTAATTAACGCTGGCGGACCGCGGCGGCGCACGACGCCGTGGTCCGTCCAGTTTGCATTTTTCTCAGGACCTGGAAACGTTATGGCTATGGATCAAAATAATCTTTGGACGGGATTTCAAATGCCGCGAAGACTGGCGGCAGACGCGGAGACCCTGACGGAACGTTACGGCCGTTTTTCGGCCCAGCCATTCGAACGCGGCTTTGGCACCACCGTCGGTAATTCGCTTCGTCGCGCGCTTCTTTCCTCAATCGAAGGCGCGGCTATTACAGCGGTCAAGATTGAAGGCGTAGAACACGAGTTCTCGTCCATCAAAGGCGTGGTGGAAGATGCCACCGACGTTATTCTAAACCTCAAGCAGGTGCCCTTTAAGCTGCACAGCGCTGAGCCGAAGACGCTCAGAATCAACAAGGAAGGCGCCGGCGAAGTTACCGCCGTCGATATCGAAGCAGACGCCGACGTTGAGATTCTCGATCCGTCGGTGCACATCGCGACGGTCAGCGACGGCGGATCGTTGCGCGTCGAGATGCGTCTCAAGCGCGGACGTGGTTACGTCTCGGCCGATCGCAACTTCGACGAAGACCTGTCGCTCGGTTACATCCCGATCGACTCCGTCCACACACCAGTTAAAAAGGTGAACTACAACGTCGAAGCAGCCCGCTTGGGTCAGAACACCGAATTCGACAAACTAACTATCGAGGTGTGGACCGACGGCTCGGTGAAACCGGAAGACTCAATCGGTCTCGCCGCGAAGTTGATCAAGGACCACATGTCGATCTTCATCAACTTCGAGGAAGACACCGACGACTACGCTTACGCGAAGATGGAGCGTCCTCCGTTGCCGCGTAACGACCAGTTGGATCGTTCAGTTGACGAACTGGAGCTGTCGGTTCGTTCTTACAACTGTCTGAAGAATGCCGATATCCGCACGATTCGCGACCTGGTGCAGCGCACCGAACGCGAGATGCTGGCGACGAAAAACTTCGGTAAGAAGTCGCTGAACGAGATCAAGGAGATCCTGAACGGCATGGGTCTGGATTTCGGCATGGAGTTTGACGAGCAGGGTAATCCAATCCCCGGAACGGGCGGCCGCGATGGCGCTGACCTGTCGGATTTCGAAGGTGAAGAGGAATAGTAAGGCGGCAGTATGCGACATCTAAAGGCACATCGAAAACTCGGTCGCACCAGCGAGCATCGTCATTCGATGCTGCGCAATCTGGCGACGTCCCTTATCAATTCTCGCGACGAGCGAATCACCACTACGCTTCCGAAAGCGAAAGAGCTGCGTCCGTTCATCGAACGAGCGATCACGCTTTCACGCCGCGCACGCAGTGTTGACGGCGAAGGCGCTGCCGCCCAGGCATTGCACCTGCGACGGCAGGCGGCCGGCTTCTTTCATGCCGGCAACACCGCCATGAAGGCCGCCACCGGCAAGCGTGGTCAGTTACGGCCGGAGCGCACCTCGGGCGTCGCCGCTTTGAAGCGTCTCTTCGACGAACTCGGTGAGCGTTACAAGGATCGGCCCGGCGGTTACACGCGCATTCTCAAACTCGGCCATCGTGACGGCGACGACGCAGAGCTCGCCATCATCGAGCTGGTCGACAATCGGCGCGAAGTGGAGGCGATCGAAGCCGCCAAGAAGCGAGCGAAAGCCGCGACTGCGAAGAAGAAGGGTTCCAAAAAAGCAGCCAAGAGCGAAACCACGGATACTGCGGACGAAACCGATAAAGCGTAATCCGTGAAGGCTGATTAACATGGCTGCACGCAAAGAACAGAACGAACCCGCTGCAAAAGCTTCCGTCAACCTGGACGAGCTTCGCGAACTGATCGCATTGCTGCGTGACAACGGGCTGGCGGAACTCGAACTCGAACGGGAAGACTTTCGCGTGCGGCTTCGTCGCGAAAGCACGAACACGCACACGCCGGAAGTCGTGCCCGACCGACCCGCGATTCCAGTTCCGATTATCGATCCGGTGCTGCGTGCTCCCGAGCCTCCAGCGTCGGCGGCGGACACGAAGAAGGCTGATGAAACTCAGGATCAGGACCTGCACATCATCCCTTCTCCCATAGTCGGCACGTTCTACCGCTCGCCGTCGCCGACAGCGGACGCGTTTGTGAAGATCGGCAGCAGCGTTGAACCGGACACCGTCGTGTGCATCATCGAAGCGATGAAACTCATGAACGAGATTCAAGCTGAGGCAGCGGGCGAAGTAGTAAAGATTTATGTTGAGAATGGGCAGCCCGTCGAGTACGGGCAGCCGCTTTTCGGCATTCGTAACTAAACCAAACAACGAGACCGGAGCACAAATGAGTTCATTCATTTGTGCTTTTTTGTAAATGGCTTTTAATCCGCGCAAGTTCAAGAAGATCCTGATCGCGAACCGCGGCGAGATTGCGTGTCGCATCATCTGGACGTGCAAGGAGATGGGCATCAAGACCGTCGCCGTCCACAGCGACGTCGATCGCGATTCGCTGCACGTGCGTTTCGCCGACGAAGCCGCCTGCATTGGACCGGCGCCGTCCGCGCAAAGTTATCTGAACATCCCCGCGATCATCAGCACCGCCGAGATCTTCAACGTCGACGCGATTCACCCCGGTTACGGATTTCTTGCCGAGTCGTCCTACTTCGCGGAGATCTGCGAAGCGTGCAACATTAAGTTCATTGGACCACGCGCGAACGTGATCCGGATGATGGGCGACAAGATCGAAGCGCGCCGCGCGATGAAAGAAGCGGGCCTGCCGGTTGTGCCGGGAAGTGAAGGCGCGATTTCGTCGGAGGAAGAAGGCCGCAGACTCGCGCGCGAGATTGGTTACCCGTTGATGGTGAAAGCTTCCGCGGGCGGCGGCGGGCGCGGAATGCGCATCGTTCGTTCCGAAGAGGAACTCGCGAAGGCGCTCGAAACCGCGTCAACCGAGGCGGCGGCGGCCTTCAACGACGGCAGTGTTTACATCGAGCGTTACATCGATCACCCGCGGCACATCGAGATCCAGGTGCTGGCGGACGAGTACGGCGAGGTGATCCATCTGGGAGAGCGCGAGTGTTCGATCCAACGCCGGCACCAGAAGTTGATGGAGGAAGCCCCGTCGACTGTGTTGACTCCGGAGTTGCGCAAGGAAATGGGTGAAGCGGCGGTTGCTGCTTGTAAGAAGATTGGTTATTCGAGCGCGGGCACGTTCGAGTTTCTGCTCGATTCGCAGGGTCGCTACTACTTCATGGAGATGAACACCCGAATTCAGGTGGAGCATCCCGTGACTGAGATGGTCACGCTCGCGGACATCGTGCGCAACCAGGTGCGGATCGCTGAAGGCGAGCCGCTCGGTTACACGCAGGACGACATGCTGATCGTCGGGCACGCCATCGAATGCCGCATAAACGCCGAGAACCCGGAAACGTTTGCGCCGTCGCCGGGAACAATTACCGCGTTCAACCTGCCCGGCGGGCCCGGTGTTCGGGTCGATACGTTCGTGTATTCAGGTTACAAGGTTTCGCCGTTTTACGATTCGCTGATTGCGAAGGTCATTGTTCACGCGCGGACGCGCGATCTGGCCATCGCTCGGATGAAGCGGGCGCTGGAGTTGATGGTCGTCGAGGGCATCAAGACCACGATCCCGTTGCACCAGAAGATCATGGACGATCCGCGGTTCCGTCGCGGCGACATCGGAACGGACTTCATGGAGTACTTTTTGGCGCGCAACGGCAAAGCGGGCGCCCAGCGCGTTTGAAAACCACGAATTTGTCCTCTATAATGTCCGACTTTTCTATGGCGATTTAGGTCGTCTGAGAGGTAAACGATAATGTCACATGGAATTATAAGAGCCGGCGGTAAACAGTTTCTGGTCGAGGAAGGCCAGACGATCCGCGTCCCCTCGTTCGAAGCCGAAGCGGGCAGTTCAGTCGAACTGGAAACGTTGCTGACGACCGGCGAGAAGAAGATCTCGGCGACAGTCGTCGCGCACGGCAAGGATCAGAAGATCGTCGTGTTCAAGAAGAAGCGGCGGAAACAGTACAAGCGCACCCGCGGCCATCGCCAGGGTTTCACGACCTTGAAGATTGACTCGATTGGATAAGAGAGATTTGGATCTTTGTACTTAGTTCTTCGTGCTTTGTTCGCCTTGGAAACGGTCTGTTGAGAGCTTAACGGTAAGACAGCGAGCAAAGAACAAAGTACAAAGCACAAAGAACCACGAACGGAGTTCGTTATGGCACATAAAAAAGGCGTTGGCTCATCTCGAAACGGGCGCGACTCGCAGGCGCAACGGCTGGGGCTGAAGAAATTCGGCGGCGAGCGAGTGCTCGGCGGCAACATCATTGCGCGGCAGCGCGGCACCAAGTGGAAACCCGGCAACAATGTTGGCCGAGGGAAAGACGACACGCTTTTCGCGTTAATTGACGGTGTCGTGAAGTTTGAAGACAAAGGCCGGCAGGGCAAATTCATCAGCGTTTACCCCATGGAGCAAACTGCTGCTGCTTAGAAAAGATCCCTAGCAAGATCGCGACGCCTGAGCAGCACACGATGCGCGGCCGGGCGTCGTTTTCAATTTAGATGTTTATCGATCGCGCCAAGATCCACGTGCAAGGGGGAGACGGAGGTAACGGCGTTACTGCTTTCCGGCGCGAAAAGTTTGTGCCGCGGGGTGGCCCATCAGGCGGTGATGGCGGACGCGGCGGCGACGTGGTGGTGGTGGCTGATTCGTCGCTGAATACGCTGCTGCACCTGCGCTACAACCCGCGTCACGTTGCCAATCGCGGGCTGCATGGCGAAGGCTCGAATCGTTCGGGCCGCGAAGGTGAAGACCTGATTGTTCGTGTTCCAGTGGGAACGCAGATCTTTGACGCTGATACGAATGAGTTGTTGCACGACCTCAGCTACGACGGCGCTCGCTGGCTCGCAGCGCGCGGCGGCCGTGGTGGTTTTGGCAACGCGCACTTCACCAGTTCGACAAATCGCGCGCCGCGTTATCACCAGACCGGCAGCAAAGGTGAAGAGCGCGAACTGCAACTCGAACTGAAGTTGCTGGCGGACGTCGGTCTCGTCGGGTTTCCTAACGCCGGAAAGTCGACTTTTATTTCGACAGTCTCCGCCGCGCGTCCGAAGATCGCGGATTATCCGTTCACGACGCTGGAACCGCACCTCGGTGTCGTGGACATGGGCGACTTTCGCACGTTCGTGGTCGCAGATGTTCCCGGTTTGATTGAAGGCGCGCACGCGGGCGCCGGCCTGGGCGACAGGTTTCTGCGACACATCGAGCGCACGAAGTTGTTGCTTCATCTCGTGGATGTATCCTCGCTGCCGCAACAGGAACCGGTGGTTGCCTACGAAACGGTGAATCGCGAACTCGCTTCGTATAACCAGGAACTCGCAACGAGACCGCAGTTTGTAGTGGCAACGAAGATCGACGCGCTTGACGATCCCGAGCGGCTGCAGTCGTTGCGTGAACGCGCGAAGAAAGATGGAAAACAGTTCTTTGCGATTTCGTCGGCGACTAACGAAGGCGTGCGTGAACTGGTGAACGCCGTGTCGGCGAAGCTCGACGAGTTGAACGCCGAGGGCAATCGCAACGATACGGTGGAGCTGGCCCTTTGAAGAAAAGGCAGGAATGGGCGCCATGAAGCGGATTGCGTTGTATGGCGGAACATTCGATCCGGTCCATTCAGGTCATCTCGAGATCGCGCGCAGAGTTTCCGAGCTGTTTGAGATTGAGAAAGTACTTTTCATTCCGGCACAGGTGGCGCCGCACAAGATCGGCCGGCCTGTAACGGAGCCGATACATCGCTATGCGATGCTGGCATTGGCGACGCAGAACGATCCGCAGTTGTTGATTTCGACGTTCGAGCTCGACGCTCCGAATCGGCGCTACACGGTTGATACGGTTGAACGGTTCCAAAGTATTTTGGGCGACTCAACCGAGCTCTTTTTCATCATGGGCGCTGATTCGTGGTCGGAGATCACCACGTGGCGCGAGTGGGAACGACTGTTGAAGATGGTGAATCACATCGTCGTTACCCGTCCGGGCCATGAGGTTGACAGAACGTTGCCGATTCCGGACGCGCGCGTTTCGTTCACCGACGCAGTGAAGAAGGACGTTTCGTCCAGCAATATTCGACGGCTTGCTGCTGCCGGACGCTTTGACGAGTTGTCCCAAATGGTCCCGGAACCGGTGGTTGAATACATCAGGAAGTACGAGCTTTATCGAGAGACGAATGAAAGAAAACTCCACAGTTAAGGAACAATCACTCAACCCGCAACCTTCCGTGCGGTCCAAGCCTCAACCTGAGACGTGCGAGACCGTTCTTGACGAGCGCATCTGCTTCGCGCTCGACGCCGCCGGCGAGAAAAAAGCGATCGATCCGGTGGTGCTCGATCTGCGCGAGATCGGGAGCTTCACTGACTACTTCGTGATCGTCAGCGGGCAGAACGAACGGCAGGTGCAGGCGATTTCTGACGAGGTTTACGAGCAGTTGAAGAAGGCCGGAGAAACGGCCGCGCGTGTTGAAGGTTACAAAACCGCCGAATGGATCCTGCTCGATTACGGCGACTTCGTCGTACACGTGTTCGAACAGAAGGCGCGGCAGTTTTACGACCTGGAGCGGTTGTGGCGCGAGTCGAAGCGCGTCGCGTTACCGGCGGAGTTCACCAACGATAGCGGAAGATCTTTGAGAACCGAATCGTGATCGAGATCTTTGCGCGCTCACCCGGAATGCGCGAGGCACTTAGTCTCGCCGAGCGTGTGAGTCGCACTGATTCGAACGTTCTGATCACCGGCGAATCGGGCAGCGGGAAAGACGTAATGGCGTCGTTCATTCACTCGAAGTCGTCGCGCGCGGCGCGGCCGTTCGTGAAGATCGATTGCGCGACGTTGCCGGGTGCGTTGCTCGAAGCCGAACTGTTCGGCTACGAACGCGGCGCGTTCACCGGAGCGAACGAGGCCAAGCCGGGACGTTTCGAAGCGGCCGGCGAAGGCACGATCGTCCTCGACGAGATCGCCCATCTCGCGATCGATGCGCAGGCGAAGTTACTGCGCGTGATCGAACAGCGCGAGTTTGAAAGATTGGGCGGCCGCAAGACTATCAAGCTCGACTCGCGGTTGATTGCCTTGACGAACGTCGATCTCGATGGCGCTGTCCGCTTGCGACGCTTTCGTGAGGATCTCTTTTACCGGTTGAACGTGATTCGTATCACTCTGCCGGCTTTGCGCGAACGCAAAGAAGATCTTTCCAGGTTGATTCAATACTTCGTGAAGCAATACGCAACGAAGCACGGGCGCAAAGTCGAACGCGTGTCGCCGCCGGCGTTGAGGCTGCTTCAAGCGTACGAGTATCCGGGTAACGCACGCGAATTGGCGAACATCGTCGAGCGCGCTGTGATCGTTGCGACGGGAAAGTCGATTGAAGAAGAGGATCTTCCACCGGGTGTGAGTGCCGCGGTGAATGCGCAGCGTCAGAAGCAGCAACCGCTGAGTTTGGCGCAGATGGAAGCAGCGTACATCGCACAGATGCTGGCGGCGACCCGCGGAAACAAGACCGAGTGCGCGCGCATACTCGGCATCAGCCGCAAAAACCTTTACGAGAAGATTGCGCGCTACGAATTGAGTAAGTAACACGTTCTTAAGTCGATGCGCTTCCGGATCATTTGGCCAGGGAAGACGAAGGATGCCAGGTTGCGCGCGCTCATTGAAGATTATTCCGAGCGGCTGTCGCATTTTGTCCGTTGCGAAGTAACGGAACTGAAGGAACTTGGCCGCGTTGACAAGTCGGGCATCGATAAGGAGACCAAACGCATCTCAGACGGACTCCGTCCCGGTGCGGTAACAGTACTTCTCGATCCGGATGGTTCGGAGTGGACGTCGCAACAACTGGCCGAACAGGTCAGGAGTTGGGAAACGAACGGTATCAAGGAAGTCGCGTTTGTTGTCGGCGGGCCGCACGGAGTGGCGTCTGAGTTGGTTGCGCGAGCAGACAAGCGTTGGTCGCTTTCACGATTGACGCTGACGCATGAGATGGCGCGCGTGTTGTTGCTGGAGCAATTGTACCGAGCGTACACGATCGTTCACGGTCTCCCGTATCAGAAGTAATTTCCCGCGCCGAGCGCGGCACTATCAAGTAGGGTTTGGAGGATTAAGACTAAATATGGATAAAAGGCGCACTAAAGTTTTCCGAGACAAGTTATTGGGCCGTCGTGAGGGTCTGGTTGGGCAGGTCCAGGCGGCAGAGCTTTACAGTCGGGAACGCGACGCCGAGGCCACGCAGGATCCGGCCGACATGGCCGCGAATGCGTATACAAAAGAGTTGCTGGTATCGATGTCTGACAACGATCGCCAGTTGCTGAACTTGATTGACGAAGCCCTCGAGCGGATCGAAACGACTGGATACGGCAAGTGTGTTCACTGCGGGGAGGCACTGCCGGAGAAGCGCCTTGACGCGGTGCCCTGGGCGCGGCACTGCGTGCGTTGCCAGGATCTGCAAGAGCGCGGATTGCTTGGCGAAGACGACGACTGAAACACCCATTCGTAAGTGATAACAATGCGGCCTCCTCGAATCGGGGAGGCCGCTTTGCTTTTTAGGATATGTTCCTCACCGACGCCTTGTTAACAGTTCTTTATCCGCAGTCGTGCCGGATCTGTGGCGGCAGTGTTGAGTCTTACAGGTTCGGAGTTGCGTGTGAGACGTGCTGGAAAAAACAAGAGCTCACAGATCAGTGTTCAGTCGGATGGTACGAAGGCGCTCTCCGAGAATCTGTGTTGGTGCT
>JAICGQ010000086.1 GCA_025923035.1 Pyrinomonadaceae bacterium
CTGATCGATCCGTCCGACTTGATGATCGCACGCGAACCAGGCTTTGCCGATTGCGGACTCTTGTAAGCGACGACGGTCGCCAGAACGAACGGCTCGTCTCGCGCTCGCAACTCCAACGACTCGTCGAATACGTCACTCACAGCGCTTCACTCTTTCACACCTGCATCGCGCAAAAGCTTCCACACTTTCGCCGGCGTGATGGGGATGTCGATATGTCGCACGCCGAGATGCCACATCGCGTCGACCACCGCGTTGACGATCGCGGCCGGCGCACCGACTGTCGCGGATTCACCGACGCCTTTCGCACCGAGTGGATGATGCGGCGACGGCGTCACCGTGTTACCCACCTCCCAATTCGGCGTCTCGACCGCAGTCGGCAGCAGGTAGTTCATGAAACTGCCCTGCAGGATGTTACCGCTCTCGTCGTACTGAATCTCTTCGTACAGTGCTGGTCCAAGTCCCATCGTCAATCCGCCGTGGACCTGACCTTCGACGATCATCGGGTTGATGATGTTGCCGCAGTCGTCAATTGCCACGAATCGCCGCACTTTGACTTCGCCCGTGCCTTTGTCGAGATCGACGACGCAGATGTAACTGCCGAACGGGTACGTCAGATTTGGCGGATCGTAGTAGTTGACGGCTTCGAGTCCCGCTTCCATGCCCGGCGGATGGTTTGTGTAAGCGGCGAGCGAGATCTCCTGAATCGTCTTCGCGCGATCCGGTGAACCTTTGACGAAAAACTTCCCGGGCTCCCAATCGAGATCGTCTTCGTGCGCTTCCAGAAGATACGCCGCAATCTTGCGGGCTTTGTCTTTGATCTTCCGGCAGGCCATCGCGCAAGCCGCCCCGGCAACTGGCGTGCTGCGACTCGCGTACGTGCCGAGTCCGTAAGGCGCAGTATCAGTATCGCCTTCTTCGACGAGCACGCTGTCGACCGGAAAACCAAGCTCTTCCGCGACGATCTGCGCATAAGTCGTTTCGTGTCCCTGGCCTTGCGACTTCGTTCCGAAGCGCGCGAGCACTTTCCCGGTCGGATGCACGCGAATCTCGGCGCTGTCGAACATCTTCAAACCAAGGATGTCGAAATGTTTTGATGGACCAGCACCGACGATCTCGGTGAAGCTGCTGATGCCGATGCCCATCAACTCACCACGCGCGCGTTTCTCGGCCTGCTCTTTGCGCAACTCCGCGTAACCGATTCTTTCCATCGCGAGTTGCAGCGCGCCCGCGTAGTTGCCGCTGTCGTATTCCCAACCGAGCGCCGACTTGTACGGGAACTGATCGGGCTGGATGAAGTTCTTCATCCGAAACTCTGCGGCATCCATGCCGAGCTCGTGGGCCATCACGTCAGCCATCCGCTCGATCGTGTGCACCGCTTCCGTCACGCGGAAAGAACAGCGATACGCGATACCGCCCGGCGGCTTGTTTGTGTAAACGCCGTCGACTTCAACGTGCGCAGCTTTCAAATCGTACGAGCCCGTGCAGACGTGAAAGAGTCCGGCGGGAAACTTCGACGGGTTCGCCGCCGCATCGGTGTAGCCATGATCGGCAATCGTTTTGATGCGCAGCGCCGTCAGTTGACCGTCTTTCTTGCCCGCGAGTTCGGCGGTGATGTGATAGTCGCGCGCGAACGAGTCAGCCTGGAGGTTCTCCATTCGATCTTCGATCCACTTCACCGGCTTGCCGGTTAACACTGAAGCAGCGACGGCGATCACGTAACCCGGATACACGGGTACCTTGCCGCCAAAACCGCCGCCGATGTCCGGCGAGATGATCTGGATCTTCTCTTCCGAAAGTCCGACGTGTCCCGCGACGAGCGCGAACACGGTGCGAATCGCGTGCGGCGCCTGCGTCGTCATCCAGACGGTCAGCTTGCCGCGAACTTTGTCGAAGTGGGCCACGCAGCCGCACGTCTCGATCGACGAAACGTGAATGCGAGGAATGTAAATGTCTTCTTTGACGGTGACTTCCGCTTCATTGAACAGCTTGTCCGTCTCTTCGCGATTGCCCCACTCCCAGTGCCAGATGTGATTGTCTTTCTTGTCAGGCTTATCAGTTCGCAGCACGGGAGCGTCGGGTTCCAGCGCTTTCTTCGGATCGACGACCACCGGCAGCGGATCGTAATCAATCTCGACTGCATCGACGCCGTCCGCGGCGATGTATCGATCAGTCGCTAACACTGCGGCGACTTCCTGCGCCTGGTACATCACCTTGTCGACCGGTAGGACCATCTGCGTGTCGGACATCAACGTCGGCATCCAGTGCAGGTTGTACTTTTCGAGGTCCTTGCCGGTGATCACTGCCAGCACGCCCGGGATTGCCAACGCTTTCGACGTGTCGATGTTGGTGATCTTCGCGTGTGCATACGGGCTGCGGACGATGTCGAGATAGAGCATGTCAGGTAACACGACGTCGTCGACGTAGTTGCCCTGGCCGCGGAGGAAGCGCGGGTCTTCGCGTCGTTTCACTCTGTGGCCCATGCCGCCGATTTCGGGAGATGTCTTTGGCGTTGTCATACTATGCACCTCCATTTTCGCGCATCTTCTGCGCCGCGTACTGGTATGCCTTTACGATGTTGACGTAGCCGGTGCAGCGGCAGAGGTTGCCGGAGATCGCGTGACGGATCTCGTCGTCGGTCGGGTTTTTGTTCTCGCCGAGGAAGGCGATGCCCGTCATTAACATCCCGGGGGTGCAGTAACCGCATTGCAGGCCGTGCTCCTGAAAGAAGCCGTCCTGGAGCGGATGGAGTTTTCCGTCCTGCTCGAGACCTTCGACGGTCATGACGTTTCGTCCGTCAGCCTGCACGGCGAATGCGGTGCACGACTTGATCGCGCGACCGTCCATCACGACAGTGCACGCGCCGCAATGGCTCGTGTCGCAACCGATGTGCGTTCCGGTGAGACGCAACGTCTCGCGCAGAAAATGGACCAGCAGCAGGCGCGGTTCGACTTCAGCGGCGCATTCGACTCCGTTGACGTTTACTTTAATCGCGACTTTGTCCATCGCTTAAGCGCCTCCTTTCGCGCGTTCGAGCGCTCGCGTCAGCGCGCGCGCGGTGAGAACGCGAACCAGGTCGCGTTTGTATTCGGCTGAGCCGCGAATGTCGTCCATTGGTTCAGACTCGGAAGCGGCGAGTTCGGCCGCTTGATCGATCGTCGCCTGGTCCAACTTCTTTCCCGCGAGAAACGTTTCGGTTTTGGTGGCTTTGATCGGAGTCATACCGACGTTCGTCAAACCAACGCCGGCAGTTTTGCAGTTGCCCCCGTCGTCGAGGGTGATCTGCGCGGCGACACCGGCGGTGGCGAAGTCGCCGACTTTTCGTTCGAGTTTCAAATAAGCGCCGCCGCTGTTTGCCGGCGGCAGAGGGATCCGGATCTCGGTCAGTATCTCTTCCGGTTCGAGCGCCGTCGTGAACAGTCCCGGGAAGAAATCTGCGACTGCGATCTCGCGCTGGCCGTTCGGACCGGTCGCGACGACTGTAGCGCCGAGCGCGAGCATCGTCGCCGGGTGATCGTTTGCCGGATCCCCGTGCGCGAGATTTCCGCAGACGGTCGCCTGACTGCGTACGAGTGGATCGGCGATAAACTTCGCGGTGTCGGCGAGTATCGGCAGTTTTTTGCTGATGACGTCCGACGTTTCGAGTTGGTGCTCGCGTGCGAGTGCGCCGATTTTTAGATGGCCGTCGCTTTCGCTTATGTAATCAAGACCGGGGATGCGATTGATGTCGACGATGTGTTGCGGAGAAAGGATTCGCAGCTTCATCATCGGGATGAGACTTTGGCCGCCGGAGAGTAATTTCGCGTCCGGGCCGAGCTTCTGGAGCAAACCGATCGCTTCGTCGAGCGTTCGGGGAGAGAAGTATTCAAAGCTCCGAGGTATCATGGGTCTTCACCTTCCTACATCGGAATCAAAATTTTCGGGCGTTCAAACGGGAAGGGCCTGATAATACGAGGCGGTCGTCGCAAACGTCAACATGGACCATAATGTGGTCTCTCGGTTTTAAATCCGTGTAACTCGGACTGGGGGTCGTAATGGCATTCAAGATTGCGGAACGGTTTGAAGTGCAAGCGCCTGTTGAGCGTGTTTGGAAGTATTTGATCGATCCGGCGAGTGTTGTTCAGTGTCTGCCGGGTGCGGAGTTGCTGGAGACGCAGGACGACGGCGGGTTCGTGGGGCAGATCAAAGTGAAAGTTGGACCACTGTCGATGTCTTACAAAGGCAAGGGCAGTTTCACTGAGATCGACGAGGAGACGCACACGGTGCGCATGGTCGGCGAGGCGCGTGAAGTGGGTGGCTCGGGATCGACGAAAGTGACGATGGTCAGCACGGTTACGGCGCTTGATGGCGGCGGCTCGGCGGTTTCAGTTGACGCGGATATCAATCTCGTCGGGCGGATCGTGCAATTCGGCCGGGGCATGATCGAGGAAGTCTCGCGCCAGATGTTTCGGCAGTTTGCGACCTGCGTTAAGGGCCGGTTGGAAGTCGAGGAACCTCCCACCCCCGAGAGTTCCTCAACAAACTCCGAACCGACCGCGCCGGCGGATCCCGGAGCAAGAAGCAGCGCCGGCGCCACAAGCACTCCCGGGCCTGCAGCAAGATCCGCCGTTCCGGAAACCAAACCCATCAGCGCCACCTCCGTCGGCGTGCGCGCGCTGTGGGCCATCATCGCCCGATTTTTCAGGCGGTTGTTTGGCAAGCACGAAGAGTCAACTACTAATTAGAGTCGAGCTCTTCGTTGCGGCATACTTCCTGGAAACGTTTCTGGTCCTCACGGCAGCGTTCACTGTTTGGCCCAAGATCGTTTCGACAATCCTTCATTAGCTCGTTGCGCAATTCCTCGCATTGCGAACGACATGAACCCTGGAATCCGACGACGACGAACAACAGCGGTACGGCAAGTATGAAAGCCAATCGTTTCTTCATTTCTTCTCCTCCTATATGGCTACGAAAGGAGAAGTTGCCGAAGGCGAGCGGATATTACTGGCAGATTACTGACGAGACGGAAATTTCTTATGACCGAACTCAGCCGTCGCGCATGCTGCGGAAAGTGATCGAATAGCGCAACGCGTCGACGCGCGAGATGCTGTGTTCCCACTCCGTCCGCGCCGGGCCACTCAAGTGGTACGCTGAGCGGGGTTCGACGCGCAGATTCGCGCGTTCCCAACTTCCATCAACTTTACGTCTGAAGCGCAACGTGCATGGCGCCAGCAGCGAGATCCCGATAACTTGTCCAAACACCGCCTTATCACGATGCCAGCCGATCCCCGCGCCGTCCGCATACTCCGTCACAAGCACCTGTTCAAACGCCGCCGGCTCGAGGTTAGCAAACAGCGCCGCTAACGAACGCAACGATAGTAAGTAATCCGGAATTTCCTCCGCTTTCTGAAGCCGCTGCGAGGAGAAGTCGTACTTCCAGCCAAAAGAAACAATGCGCCGCTTTCCGAGGTATCCGTGAAACTCAAACTCGCGAAACGGCAGTTCGCGAACGCGATCAACCAACGCCACCTCGTCGCTGCTGCTGATGAGCGCAGGCTGATACCGCAGTCCCTCCGGGACGACCGGCACCGCTCGTTTCCCATCCTTGAAAAAGTTGAGTTGCACGGAATGAAGCGCAGCACAGATCATGCCATTGCTTAAGACCTCTGGGTTAGTGAGGAAAGATCAAAAGGAAAACAACAAATACCTGTCCCGCGAAGATCAGCAGCCACTGCTTCAACATCCGCCGTACGTTGTGTTTGGCTTCCAGGTACTCTTTATCGTCATCGACGAGTCGTCCAAATCTATAGAACCAGAGCACGGTCGATACCAAAGGCGCTACCGATAAGAACGGGACAAGATAAAACAGACCAACTTCATTCGAGCCAAGGCTGAACGCAAGTATTCCCACCGTTATCGCCAGCACGATCACGAGAGTCGCGGTATTCGAACTGGTTATCGTCCTCGCGTAGTCGCAGGCCATCGTCTTCACCAGTTCGATAAGCGGAGCGATGAATGCGTATTCCTCACTCAACTCTTCACAACAGTCCGGGCACTTCGTAGTTCCGACGCTCAACAGTCTCCGGCAATTCGGACACTTCGCAAACGCTGTGTACTCCGTGTACGTTGCGCCCGTGTTCTTGACTGTTAGCCCCACCATCGAGTCGGGTTGTAACACGATTTCCGCGGAACACGCCCAACAAGTCACCGGCTCCGTTTCCCATTCGCACCACGCCTTGCAGTGAGGGCATTCGATCATGCGCACGAACTTCATGTTGAGTAGCGCGTTGTTCATGTGGCATCGAGTTATACCGGCACTCTGAGCTTAATCCAAGGTAAACGCGGAACATTTCTTAACACTCTTCGTAAGCTTCAACGCCCTGCAAGGTGTCCATCGATAATCCCAAATCCCTCCGGAGGAGAAAGCAAGTGAAACTCCCGCTAATCATCATTGCAGTAACGAGTCTCTGCTTCTCAGCAATCGCCGCAACGACGACGCCGCTGATTGCAACGTCCGATTCGGACTGGCCGCAGTGGCGCGGTCCGGAGCGTAACGGAACGTCGAATGAAAAAGGATTACTAAAACAATGGCCTGAAGGTGGACCGAAACTCCTCTGGCAAGTGAACGATCTCGGCGATGGTTATTCCACCCCCGTCGTCGTCGGCCCGCGAATCTACCTCATGAGCAACCGCGGAATGGACAATGAGTTTGTGCAAGCGCTTTCAACTCAGGACGGGAAAGTGATTTGGACAACGCGCGTCGGCAACGTTGGTAATCCCGATCAGAGCCCGAATTATCCGAAAGCACGATCGACGCCGACAGTCGATGGAGACTTGCTCTACGCGCTTGGCTCCGACGGCGATCTTGCGTGCCTTGAAGCGAAGGGCGGAAAGATTCGTTGGACCAAAAACCTGCGAAAAGAGTTTGGCGGTCAACCGGGTGAGTGGGCCTATGCGGAGTCGCCGTTGGTTGATGGCGACGCCGTTGTCGTCACTCCCGGCGGTACCCAGGCGACAATGGCGGCGCTCAACAAAAAGACCGGCGCGGTGATTTGGAAGTCGGCGATTCCGGGCGGCGAGCCGGCCGCATACGCCTCGATCATCGTGGTCCAGGCTGCTGGACGAAAGCAGTATGTGCAGTTTTTGAGCAAAGGTATGGTGGGTGTCGACGCGAAGACGGGACAGTTTCTGTGGCGGTATTCGGAGGCAGCGAAAGGTCCGGCGCAATACTTCACTCCGGTCGCGAAAGGCGAGTACGTCTACGGCGGAGCACTCTCGGTTGGCGGCGGAATGGTCCGCTTGAAGCCCGAGGGTAACGGAGTTACTGCGGAGCAGGTCTACTTCATACGCGGTCTGCCGAATGGCCCAGGCGGAGCGGTTGTGGTAGGCGATCATATTTACGGGACCGAGATCGCCCAGTCGCTACTGGCGGCTGAGTTCACCACGGGAAAAGTGAAATGGCAGAAGGCTGATTGGGGTCGGGCTTCGATCGCCGCTGCGGACGGATGTTTGTATCTGCACGAGATCGAAAAAGGCCAGGTGGTATTGGTCGAAGCAACTCCCGAAGGTTATCGCGAGAAGGGAAGATTCACGCCACCATCACCGCCGCAGAAGAAAAAAGAAGGACAGTTCTCGGAAGGCTCGCTCTCGTATCCGGTGATTGCGAACGGCACACTCTACATTCGCGATCTCGGAACGATGTGGGCCTGGGACATCAAGGCGCGATGAGGCTAGACATGAAAAGAGCGGGACCGGCAATCCGATCCCGCTCGCGTGTTGTTTGTCTACAGACGTGACTTAGTAGCCTCTGTAACCGTCTGTGTAGCCGTTAACGAAACCCTGCCGGAAGTACTGCGCATATAGCTCTCGACTGCCGAAACGCGAATTGTAGTCAGTGTTCGCATTCCGATAATCTTCCTCATCGCGGTACTCGTAGCGGTCGCCACGACTCCGGTCCTTGCGGCCTTCCTTGATGCCTTCGTTGTAGCCTGCGTTCAAAGCAGTCTGACGAGCCTCGAAGTTACCACCGTAACCCCATCGGTCATTGTACCTGTCGTTTTGACGCTGGCGGCGACGCTGTTCGCGTTCCCACTCACGCTGGCGACGTTGTTGTTCACGCTGCCAATTCGGATTCTGCCACTGCGCCTGAGCGACTGAGTTAGATGACGACAATCCAATACCCCCAAGGAGAGACAAACCCAGTGCAACTCCTATCACTCTTTTCTTTAGCAAGTTAATTTTCATAACCAGTTTCTCCTTCGCCGTAAACGAGTGCAATGGCCATGCCGCACTTGAGAGACAAAGGATTTCTGGTCCACCCGTTACATTTCCGTCTATTTCCTTGGGAAGAAATGAAGTGTTATTTACAAAACAGTGGCGAGATTGAAGATGCTCAACGATTTCGTCGCTCGGTATACGAAAACGAAATTCCCATTGCGAACATGATGCATGCAATGTTAGCGAACGGTCTCAAGCACGTCCCAACATCTCTTTGCCAACCGCGAATGCGTCGGCGAGAATTTTGGTCCAAACCTGTACGCCGTTATCGCCGTTCGTAAATACGATCAAGCCACGTTGAGACTTAGGGAACAGAACGACAACCGTGTTAACGCCCGGGTCGCTGCCCGTGTGAATCAAAGCGTATTCACCATTACTCAACTCAGGCATGAGCATCCAACCGAGACCGAAGAACAGATTCTTCCCACTTGGATACGCCACTTGCGGCCGCACCATGTCGTCAAAAACTGACGGCGAGAGTCCTCGTCCTTTTAATACATTCACTGCGAAACGCCCGTAGTCGTCGACGGTGGTGAGTAGAAGATCAGCAGCGTTCGCCGTTGTGTTCTTGTGAATGTCGTAAGGCTTGCCTTCTTTGTTGTGGGCGACGGCGAAGCGCGACTCGTCAATCGATGCGTCCCAGAAGAAACGTGTGTTCTTCATTCCGTAAGGTTGAAAGAGCCGTTTCTGCGCGAATTGATCGAGTGGTTGCTTGAATCTTTTCTCCAGCGCACGGCGCAGATACTCCAGCCCTTCGCCGGAGTAAGTCACTTTCGTTCCCGGGTCGGCGATGAACTCCAGCTTGTTCGACGCGTTTATCGAGCGCCAGTTTGGAAATCCTGACTGGTGTGTCAGCACATGACGCGTGGTGAGTTTCTTGTGTCGCGGATCGTTCGCGACGTCGGGGTCGACCCAATAGTTCGCGAGCGGCTCGTCGAGGTTCCACTCGCGTTTCGAGACCAACTGCAACGTGAGGATCTCGACGATGGGTTTCGTCAGCGAAGCGACCTGGAAGATCGTGTTTGCCGGTGCGGGCACACCCTGCTTCAACTCACCGAAGACTTTCGTGTACTTGAGTTTTCCATTTTCGATGATGCCGACACCGACGGCAGGAACTTTGGTTTCCTTCATCCAGTCGGGAATCTTCTTTTCGAAGTCAAAGGTTATCGGCGGCGGGTTCATTGTTTGTGCGTGCGCCGGGTTGACGAAAGAAAAGAGTGCGAGCAAAACTACGCACCATTGAGTCGTTTTCTTAGTGAATGGGCTGTGCATGCGTGTGTGTGATGTTTCGGCCATGTCGGTTTTAAAAGCAGGAATCAAAACTATTGACGCAATTACAAACAGTAGTGTTATCGCCACCTCGCAACAAACCTAACAACAGAAAGGAAAACACTACTACATCGCCGTGCGAGATGCCGTCTTTCCGCCTCGAGCTTAAAAATATCGGTGGAGGCGATCGGCGACAGTGTGAACGCACGTCGTCACTGCGGCGGGCGCATCTGTCGCCGATCGAAGACACTCAGGATCGATTCCTTATGAAAATCCTCATTGTTTTCGTTGGCATAAGCGTTGCTGTTTTTTGTATCTTTGAGTTCCCCTCAACGCAGACCTCAGATGCGAAACTCAGGCTCAGGATCAAGGAGTAAATCAAATGACCCAAGAAAGAAGGCTTGGACGGCGCAAACGTCTTCGTCGCCGCCTACCGTATTCGCTGCTGGCACTCACTCTCACGTTTAGCAGCTTGCTGTTAACCACCGTACTCGTCTCAGCCGCCGATAGCGATCTCGATCCCACCTTCGACGGCGATGGCATCGTCACCACGGATAACATGGAAGTTGACCAGATCAACGACATCGTGATCCAACCCGATGGCAAGATTGTGGCAGCCGGCCACAGCGGAATTTTCCGCGAAACCATCCGCGAACCCGTCACGATGATGGTCGCTCGCTACAACACTGACGGCTCACTCGATCAAACGTTCGGCAATGGCGGCATCGTCACGCATGGTTTTGGCACATTCTCGAGGGCGTGGGCTGTTGCTCTGCAGACCGACGGAAAGATCGTCGTCGGCGGACGAGGCGGCTTCCTCGATCGCTCCGAGTTTTTCATGCTGCGCTACAACCCGGACGGATCACTCGACTCCACATTCGGCGTTGGCGGCGGCGTCCTCACGACGATCGGCGATTTCTCACAGATCCAGGACCTCGTGATCCTCGCTGATGGAAAGATCTTCGCGGCTGGAGAAGCCAGGTTGGCCGGCCAGCCGTTTGTGACATTCGTTCCGACGCTGGCTCGCTATAACACAGATGGCTCGCTCGACTTTACCTTCGACGGCGACGGTGTGGCCCAGATAACGCCGCCCGGATTTCCTGATGTCACGGCGCCCTTTCTCGGGGCCATAGCGCTTCAGCCCGATCAGAAGATCGTCGCCACGGGTACTTGTCCGATGGACCAGACGATCAAGTTTTGTGTTGCGCGTTACAACCCGGACAGTTCGCTTGACGTTACTTTCGATGGAGACGGTATCGTCACAACGGAGTTCAAACCGGACGGCGGTGGGTTCGGTGAAGGTGTCAGCATCCAGCCGGACGGAAAGATCGTTACGGCTGGCGCGAGTTTTGGGGGCGGCCAGAACGAGACGGTCATGGCGCGTTACAACGCTGACGGCTCGCTCGACACCAGTTTCGACGGTGATGGAAGAGTGATCATTCCTAACGTGGTCCAGTTCCGTATCGAGAACCTTGCGCTCCAACAAAACGGGCAGATCGTTACGGTCGGCGATGGTTTCGGTTTCAATCAGTTCATGACGGTGGCGCGTCACAATTCGGACGGTTCGATCGATCTGTCTTTTGGTAACGGTGGCATCGTGACGACGTCCGCTGGAACAGGGAATTCTGGCGCGCGAGCTGTGGCTGTGCAGGCAGACGGCCGAATCGTTGTTGGCGGCTTTGGCAACAACTCCTTCGGCAACGCGGAAGACGATTTCAAAACCCTCTCCGACTTTGCGGTGGTGCGTTACGGCGAGAGGGCGGCTAATCAGGCGCCTGTCGTAACGATGACCGGGCCGGCGAGTGGATCGGTGTTCGCTGTGAATACGCCGGTCAACTTCACTGGTACGTTCACTGATGACACGAATGATCTGCACTCGATCTTCTGGCGGTTGATTGCCGTGCCGCAGCCTGGGCCCGCTGTCGTACCGGTATCGCAGGCGACGCCTGGACCATTCACGACGACGCATACGTTCACGGAGCCTGGTGTTTACAAGGTTACGTTGATCGTTCTCGATCAAGAGTTTCTCTCGGGCACCACGACTACGGTGAATGGTGTTGAGGCCTTCGTAGTGATTTATGACCCGAATGGAGGTTCGGTTTCGGGCGGCGGGTGGATCGACTCGCCTCCGGGTGCATTGGTCGCGCAGCCGTCGGTAACGGGGAAGGCCCAGTTTTCTTTTGTCTCGAAGTATCAGAATGGGGCGAGTGTGCCGACCGGTAATGCGCAGTTGCAGTTCAATGCCGGCGATCTGCGGTTTCAAAGCAGGGAGTTCGAGTGGTTGGTGGTTTCGGGTCGGTTTGCGTTGTGCCGAGGTACCGGGACGATCAATGGCGCTGGGAACTATCGATTCATGCTGACGAGCGTTGACGGCGATCAGCCGAACGGCGGTGGAGTGGATAAGTTGCGGATCAGAATCTGGAGCGACAGCGACGGGTTGATCTACGACAATCAACTCAATGCGCCGGAGTTTGATGCCCCAACCACGCCGTTAGGTGGCGGCAGCATTTCCATCCATCGTTGATCGTTTATTTAATCCGTGTCTCCGTGATGCGAGGATCGCATCACGGAGACATGGGTGAATTGGCAAAGCAGATTTAGCTGCTTGCAGTTTTTCCGCGAGCGGAGCCTGTCCCCGTAGTGCTTGAACCGGTTGTGCCTGTGCCAGCAGTGCCGGTTGCGCCGGTGGTCCCGGTGCCTGTTGCGCCGGTGGTGCCGGTTGCGCTGGCGCCGGTCGCAGAGGCGCCCGTGGTTGCCGTACCCATCGGGCTGCTGCCTTCAGACATACCGTAAGTGCTGCCGTATTGTTGACGGTCTTTCACGCGCAAACGATTTTCGACGTTCCTCACGCCGGACACGTTCTCCGCGATGTCTTCCGCGCGTCGCTTGTCGGTGCGACTGTCAACCGTTCCCGTCAGCACGACTTCACCGCTCGAAACTTGTACGTCAATATCGGTAGCGTCGAGATAACCTTCGCTAAGTCGATCGTTGACGTCTTCTTTTATGCGTTCATCGGAGCGGCGATAACCTTTCGGACCGCGACCTTGATAAGGACGTTCCATCTGTCGCCTGCGTTCGGCTTCTTCATCGCCGAACCACGATGCGACCGTGTCGGAAAATCGATCCCACCAACCGCGCTCTTCACCTTCGCCGTAACCACCGCGGCCTTCGTAACCACCGCGGCCTTCATAACCGCCACGGCCTTCATAGCCGCCACGGCCTTCATAGCCGCCACGGCCTTCATAGCCGCCACGACTTTGGCCGTATCCGCCGCGTCCCTGGCCGTATCCGCTCTGGCCGTAATCGCCGTAACTTCGTCCGCCTTGACCGTATCTTTCGCTTGAGCGGTAACTGCCTGGAGAGCCGGAACCTTGTGAGTAACCACCGCCTTGCATGCTCTGTCGGTCGCGGTAACGTCCCTCGCCACGTTCGTATCCGGCGCCATAGCTGCTGCCCGACTCGTCACCGTAGTTCGTGGTGCCATATCCGCCACCAGTACCACTCGACTCTCGACCGTAGCCACCGCCGCTGCCGCCATAACCGCCACCGCCGCTGTAACCGCGGCCTGAGCTGCCGTAGGTGCGGTTGCGCTCGCTACCGTAATCTTCGGAGCCTCCCGCGCCCCAGTCGCGCGACTCGTAATCGCCACCGCCGCGATACATTGCGCGCCCGGTGCCGTATTGCCCACGCCATCTGCTCTCGCCGGCGTACCGCTGTTCTTCGTCGTCGAAAGCGCTTCCTCCGCCGCCCTGGCTCGATTGCCCGAAACCGCGATCGTAGTCTTGACCGGAGCGACCGCCATAGTTTCTCTGGCCGCGCTCGCGGTCACGATTGCGGTCTCGATCTCGATCGTCATATTTCGTTGACATGTCTGATCTCCTTCCCATTGTTCGTTAGTATGTTTTTGATCCTCTTCGGAACACAGCATGCTGGCAGTCGCATTTCACAAACCTGTGGCACTTTTATAAAGACACTGATTTGCAAAATTTTCGCGACTGAAGAATTGGCAAACTGACTCCGAAACCAAAATGGGGGCGATATGCAGATAGTTGATTGCAACAGTTGTGGCGCGAAGAATCGAATCGACGAAACCAGGCTCGCGAACAGCGAAGCAGTATGCGGACAGTGTGGCGAGAAGTTGATGGCGAGTGCCGGCGGCGCCCCGCAGGATTCAAAACCAACAATCATTACCGATCAAAGTTTTGAACGTGAGGTGATGCAGGAAAGAGGACGTCCGGTTCTGGTGGACGCGTGGGCGCCGTGGTGCGGCCCTTGCCGAATGATCGCTCCCGCTATCGACCAGCTCGCGGCCGAGTCACAAGGTCGTTACAAGATCAGCAAACTGAACGTCGACGAAAACCCCCTCACCGCCTCGCGCTATCAGATCGCCAGCATCCCCACGATGCTTATCTTCAGAGACGGCCAACTCGTCGATCGCCTAATCGGCCTCCAATCAAAACCGGCCATCGCCGAACGCCTCCGCCTCGCTTCGCGATCTGCTGCCTAGCGGCAGATGCATCACTTTAGTTTCGTGACAAACGCTTGGGCCTCGACGATCGCAGGGCGGGTGGCGTCCGTGGCGGCAGTGAGCTTCAGGAGGTTGCTGTAGTACATCAGCGCGAATCCCTCGTTGCCGGCGAGACGTGCGGCGCGCGCGGCGCCGTAGAGTCCGTTGAAGCGGTTTGGGGTGCTGCGAAAGGAGACTTCAAATTCCTGCAGCGCCGCGGCGGGTTGTCTTAGTTCAAACAGCATCTCGGCGAGTTGCTCCCGAACGGGAAGGAGGGCGCCGGGCGTCACGGGATGCTTGTCGGTCGCATCATCCAGAGCCGCGGCCGCGCGAAGCAATCGCAGAGCCTCTTCGTGTCGACCTTCGGCGTATGCCAACCACGCTGCCGCCGTCTTACTCTCAATGTCAACCTGCGCGGCCCAATCGTAATCACCTTTAACCAACGTCAACGCTTCTTTGATGCGCCACAACTCATCAACTTCGCGGCGCGCCGATGCCGTGTCGCCACTTCGCGCCGCGCCAATCGCGCGTGCATAGTGGAGGTGGGCCCTGGCCCAGGGAAAGTGCTGCAAGAGGTAATCTCTCAACTGGCTGTTCGGCAAACTGAGTTGTGCCGCTTCCTTCCACTGATGACGTTCGAGTACATAGCGCGCCGGAATGGCCGTGAACGCATACGCGACCTTGAAACTCTGCGGGTCCACTCTTTGAATCTTGTACAACTCGTCTAGCACGCCTGCTGCATGCTTATCCTGCCCGCGTTGCAAGTACGCGTACGCAAGATAGTCCATGGCATGAAGTTGCTCGTCCCACGCTCCGGCCATGTGATTTCGCACTGCGAAAGTCTTCGCCGCGCGATGAGCATCGAGGTTTGAATTGATCGCTTCGCTCCACAAACCAAGGCGGATAAAGATGTGCGACGGCATGTGCTGCGCATGCGCCGACGAAGGTGCGATCTTCGCGTAACTACGAGCCGCCGGCAGCGCCAGCATGGCCAACGC
>JAICGQ010000087.1 GCA_025923035.1 Pyrinomonadaceae bacterium
AGGCACCGCGACAAATGATGGACCATACTCCCATGGCTACACCTTTGACGTTTGGGGAAATCGCACCTATTTCGAAGGCTGGGGCGGCGTAGGGCGGGTGGAGACCGCGACTTATACGGGTAACAAGCGGGACGGTTTTAGCTACGATCCGGCAGGTAATCTGACCAACGATCTGGGACAGACGTTTACTTACGATGCGACAGGTCAACAGGCGAGCGCCAGCTACAGTGGTTTTTCGTTGCAGCAGACTTACGACGGTGATCGGCTGCGAGTGAAGAAGGTAGAGAACAGCAACACTACTTACTATCTCCGCAGCACAGTGCTCGGCGGACAAATCGTCGGGGAGCTGAACAGCTCGGGAGCAATGACAAAAGGTTTCGTCTATCAGGGTAGTCAACTACTCGCGGTTCAGCAAAACAATCAGGTGAGTTGGGTGCATGAAGATCCGGTCGCGAAGAGCAAGCGCGTGACAAACAGCGCCGGCAACATAGTAAGCACAATCGAACTGGATCCGTGGGGCGGCGATACTACGCGAAGCAGTAACGAAGCGTTTCAGCCACGGCGATTTACGACCTACGATCGCGATGGAAACGCGTCTGACGAGGCAATGCATCGGCGTTACAATCGCTGGCACATGCGATTCGACCAGCCCGATCCTTACGGTGGCAGCTATGACCTGGCTAATCCGCAGTCATTCAATCGCTACAGTTACGTGATGAACGATCCCGTGAATCTTGTGGATCCGACTGGCCTCGACGACGAATGTAGTCGAGATCCGGTTTGCGTTATCCTTAGCGGAGGGTCCGGTACGCCTTCTGGCCCCGGAGGTGGGAGCGGTAACCCAATCGGCAGAGAGTCTGGTTCTGAGGGCACGGAAATTACTCAACCGGGAGAAACTGGCGGTGGCGGTGGCCCAGACCCTGGCCCCGATCCCGAACCATCTGCACAGGATCCTCTTCCGTTCAACACGTGCAATGAATTTGTCTCATGGTTAGTTAAAGGTGCAAATGCCGGACGGAAATGGATGAATGACGGTCGTTTTCGTAGTGCTTATTTGGCCGCTAAGATCTTGGGAAAAGATCTGGCCCACATGGCCTTTTTCGGTTATGAGAGACATATCCACAATGACAGCGAAGGCTTTAAGGATGAGTTGGTGAGTGCCGGAAAAAATACCCCTGAAGGTAAACAAGGTGCAGGCGTGTACGGGCACATCATGTTTTCGGCCGGAACTATGCTAGTTCAAAAAATGGATCCGTTAGGTTTCGTAGCGCATCAAGGCAATAGGGCTAAAGATTGGGGACAGGCTGCTTTCAATCGAAGTTCACAGTATCCGTCCGAAAGAGCCGGTAACATTGCCGGCAGAGCCGTTGGTAATCACATGTGGGACTTCCTTAGAGATAGAATAAACAGTCACGAGTTGACGAACAAACTGAAGAGCGAGCTCTGCGAGCCCAGTGGTTCCTAGCCTATGAAACCCAACGATTCAACTAATACTTCGTCGGCGTCTTCATGGCGCAGTATATTCGTGCCACGGCTTGCGTGGATTCTAGCTATCGGTGTCGCTTGCGCCGTCGTATTTGGAGTTCGATCCTGGATGAACTCTAAATACGGTGCGTTCTGCAGAACGACTTCGCCCGACAATTTTTACTCGGTCGTTCTGAAAGGTGATAAGCGGCGGCCATGGATAATTCCAAGCACTGTGAGTGCTGATGTCTTCAAATCTGGGCAACCATTTCAATCGAATATCTGGCTTCACTCAGCTGACGACTCATTCGACTTATCCTTTGAAGCCGGGTTTCCCAACATTAGGTGGCTAGGTAATAACACGGTGGAGTTTTACCGGCCTGAATACTTCAAAAAGGGAGCGGATTCACTCGTAGTCTTCAACGCAGCCGCTACACCGATCAAATATCTTCGCGTTCAGTCCGTAAACCGATTCTTGCTATTCGAGATACCGCCGGGAGCCTCGGTGGCGTTGGAGATCCCATCACCGCGTGGTGATTCGCAGGATATTGCTCTAGAGGGATCTTTCACGAATGACAAACAGATCTTATTCAACTCGAAATCTTTCAATCGGCGTTCAACCCAACGAAAACGGTTCGCCTACGAAATATCGATCGACGAGTCAGGATGTTTCATTGCAAACAAGGAGCCGAGCAACGGTTCATCGCAATTTTGACACTGTATCTACACTAACGATCTAAATCGGCCGTCTCGTTCACTTTGTTCCATCGTTCGAACCGACAACAATTTTGCAGTCACCAGCGCCTAAAACCTTCGATTAGGCTTTTGACTCTTACAATTCCCTTTTTCCGGTCAGGAACGTAACAGCGACTTTCATAACGTTCAAAGACAACTGTGCGGATACGAGAGGTTTAGGCTACCCAATGAATTAACTCTAAGATCCGCTACCAGCCTAAAGTAGGGAAGTTGGACCATGAGAGTGTTGTTGGACTTCCTCGTTCGGCGTCAGACCCGAGGCATTATGGTTGGAAGCGATTTCATCGATTTCGCCCGGCGACTCGGCGAACACTTATCAACAGCCTCTGAGACTCTGTTGAAAGCGAAATTCTGCATTGAATGAATCTGCCAACCTGAGAACCCGCCAGAGTTGAGTCGCGGCAATACTATGCGCCGAAGTGTTTCACAAAATTCGTTAAGATCTAGCCTTTGGTGCGGTCCATCGGAGTACATTGATTTGGCGGTATTTTCGATTCGTATTTTTGGTAGGAGTTTCAATCCGGCCAGCGGTCCGAATCGAGTCTCATGATCGGTATTAAGAGATATCTTGAAGCATCCCAGCCCTCCGCGTTGCACGCAAACGTGATAAGTTCCAGAGTTGTAGATACTTGCAGGTGTAAACTCAACAGCCCGCTTGACATAGATTGTCATTACTTACAATTCTTTGCTGTTGAGTGTGGTTTTTTCTGGCCAAGTATTGGCCAGTTGGGAAATTGGACCAAATTCAGATGTCGGGCTAAGTTATTGCAGTGACATGAGTTATTGGTGGAGCAGAGGGGGGTCGAACCCCTGACCTCCGCATTGCGAACGCGGCGCTCTGCCAAACTGAGCTACTGCCCCACGCGGAGTGCCATATTAGGAAGCAGGCGTGGTGGTGTCAAGGATGCCCGTCGTGGCGTACGGGAGGGGCGTCCGTGAACCACCGAACGTGAGGCCGTCCGTGACGAGCGGAGGTGGGGGATGCGTGAAGTACGTCCCGAGTTATTCTCGCCGAACGTCACTTAACCTCTTCCCAATCCACATAATACTGCTCGTACCACAACCGCGCGTGGATCGCACGAAGCGCGCCATCCATGCTGTCCCAGCTATAACTCGTCACACGGTGGGTACCTTCGTTTGTGACCACCTCCACCACGATCGTCTCATCAACCGAATCCGCAACAACTTCGTCCGGTGAATCGAAAAACTCCTGCTTGTACACTTCGTCAACGAGATAATTAAAATCCTGCTCAGGGAACGTCCCCTCAAACTTTCCCTTCAACCAGTGATTTGCATGTCCGACGAACGAACCGGTGCCGTTGTTCCGCAAGGTCATGTCAAACACCGGGCATTCAAGCGCAGCGTCGGTGCACCCCTTGCTCACGAGCTTGATTTCGAGAACCTGCGCCGTCAGCGTCTCGACGACGGGCAAGTTTTCAACGGGCTTGACGATTTGGAAAATGGTCCAGCCAAGGAAAAATCCGACTATCGATGCGATCGCGCGGCGTTTCATGGGCCAAAACATGAGAAACTCCTAAACTCCGAAGATCAGTCGCAGAATGTTTTGCGATTTGTATGCCGCAAGGCATTTATGGTAGCCAACATCACCGGGCGACCTTCTCGCTAATCGTTGCGATCATCTCATCCAACCGATCGACTCGTTTACCACCACCCTGAGCGAGATCAGGTTTACCGCCACCGCGGCCATCCAGTAGCACACACGCTTCGCGCATCAACGCGTTCATGTCGCCGGGGGCGTCCGCGGAACGAGCGAACACCATCCGTGCCGTATCTTTGTCGCGAGATGCGAGCAGCGCCACAATGCCCGGATTCGCCATCAAAGCCTGGGCCAATTTCTTCAACGACTCCGCGTCGCGCGCGTCGAAGATGTGAGTTACGAGACGAGTCCCACCGGAGGTCCCACCCGAGATCTCCCTAGCTGAAGACAAGAGTTTTTGCGCTTCGACCTCCGCGGCGATCTCTTCAAGCATACGAACTCGCCGGTGCAGCTCTTTATTCTCTTCGACCATCTGCGCGGCTAAATGAGCGATGTCATCCCGGCCCGAACTAAACAATGCCGCAACTTCACGCGCGCTACGATTCGCTTTGCGGTAATCGGCAAGCGCACGCGTGCCGGCCACAAAGTCGATCCGCGTCAGACCCTTCGCGCGTTCCCACGATCGCGCCACGATTACCCCAACCTCGCCCGTGCGATACGCATGCGTACCTCCACACGGCGTCAGATCAAACCCTTCGATCTCGATCAATCGCAACTCACCAGCACGCGAAGGTTCCTTCCGAAGCGACAGCTCAAACGCCTGTTCCGACGTAACGTTGCGAATCGTGATCGCGCGATCTTCCCAGATGACGTTGTTCGCCAGCTCAACCGCGCGTTCGATCTTCTCACTCGAGGGCTCCGGCAACTCGACATCGATCTCGCACGACGACTCCAACACGCGAAACCCGCGAGTCGGCGCATTGAACAAAGTGACAAAAGCCTGCGAGAGAATGTGCTGGCCCGTATGTTGTTGCATATGGTCCAACCGTCGCGGCCAATCGACTCGACCACGCACTATCGCATCCCGCGCGGGTGTTGTGCCCTGCACGACGTGAAGCACGCCGTTGTCGCCATCGTCGATGCACTCGGCGACACGCATTCCATCGAGCGTTCCCGTGTCACTCGGTTGCCCGCCGCCAGTCGGATAGAACGCCGTGCGATTCAGGAGGATTGCGGTCCAGCCACTGACACGTTCGGTGACATCTACTACGCGCGCTTCAAATTCGATCAGATGTGAATCTGAATAATAGAGACGTTCGGTTACCGGCATTTAATCCACACAGTTTTTCAGAAATGTCTGTAAGATAATGCGCTCATGACTGCTTGTCCACGCAAAATCATCATTGCCTTAGCGGTTATCACGGTCTTGAGCAGCGTCGTCGCCGCACAAGAGCCGCCGCTGAGGTCCATAACCTACACGCTGTCGATGTCGCGACCCACATCGCACCTGTTCGAAGTGTCGATGGCCATCGAACTGCCCGAGGAATCAAGCACCAAGCCGCTTCAGTTGCAAATGGCCAGGTGGTCGCCGGGCCGTTACGGCGTGTTCGACTTTGCAAAGAACGTTCAGGAGTTTCGCGCAAACGGCCGCGTCACACGCGTTGACGATCAAACATGGAGCGTTGATCCGGGCGGAGCGAATGCGGTCACCGTTTCCTACAAAGTTTTTGGAAACGATCTCTCCGGGACCTTCTCGCAACTCGACGAGCGACATGCAAATTACAACGGCGCATCGATCTTCATGTATGTGGTTGACCACAAACCTAATCCCGTAAAACTCACGATCAAGCCGCCAAGCGGCTGGAAAATCGTCAACGGGCGCATGGACCGCGCGGGCCAAACAGACTGGACCTTTCCCAACTGGGACGAACTAGTCGACACGCCAACCGAGATTGCTCCCGATTGGACGCAGGACACTTTCGAAGTCGACGGGAAGAAGTATCACGTCGTCGTCCATTCATTCGGACCGGAAGGCGGCAAGCGTCCGGCGCTGGTCAAAGACATCGAAAGGATCGTCCGTGCTGAAATCGCGATGTGGGGACCGCCCGAGTTCAGCGAGTACACCTTTCTCATTCACTACGCTGCCGACGATCATTCAGGCGATGGAATGGAACACCTCACGTCAACGCAGATCATCGAACCGGGCGCGCTCGCCGAACCAGGCGTGTACGAGTCGACACTCAGCACCGTCGCGCACGAGTTTTTCCACGTCTGGAACGTCAAACGTCTTCGTCCGGAAGAACTTGGTCCATGGGACTTCACGCGTCCTTTGCGCACGCGCGGACTGTGGATCGCCGAAGGTTTCACAAACTATTACGGCCACCTGATGTTGAGACGCGCCGGCATTTGGAGTGACAAGAAATTCTTCGATAGCGAGGCGCAAACAATCGCACGCATAGAGAGCGCGCAGGGAAGTCGCCTGATGAGCGCTGAAGAATCGTCGTTGTCGGCGCCGTTCATCGACGACGCGGCGCACGTGCAGTTGACTAATCTTCACAACACCGCGATCAGCTACTACCCGAAAGGCGAACTAATCGGCATGGTGATGGACCTGCTGGTCCGTGGCCGCACAAGCGGCAAAAACTCGCTCGACGACGTGATGCGACAGATGTACGACGAGTTTTATCTGAAGAGCTCGAACAGCAGTTACTACCTGCGCGGGCGTGGTTATCAAACGGAGGATCTGGAACGAGTCGTATCGCAAGTTTCACAGACCGACTTCACCGATTTCTTCAAACGCTACGTCCGCAGCGTTGAGGTGTTACCGTACGAAGAAGCGTTTCGTTATGCCGGGTTGCGGTTGGTGAAGTCGCAGGCGAAAGAACCATTCGATGCCGGACTGTCGCTCGAGTTTGAAGATCGCACTGCAATGATCCAGAACGTCCGCAATGGTTCGCCGGCTGAAGAAGCCGGGTTGCAGGCGAACGACGAGATCGTTTCACTCGCAGGCCGCGAGGTCACGAAAGCGTGGTTGAAAACGCTTGCACGTTACAAGACGGGCGACTCGGTCCCGATCACAGTCAAACGCGACCGACGAACGATCAAAACGAAGATCGTGCTGCGTGAGCCGGAACGGATCGAGTACCGCATCGAAGAAGATACGAGAGCGACTGCGGAACAGAAGGCCCTCAGAAACGCGTGGTTAAAAGGAACGCGGAATTAAGGCACGATCACTTCGAGCGAATGCGGTGCAATCTCGAACCGCATCGGTAAGCTGCCAATCAACTCACCATCGATCTGCACCGGCGCGTCGCCGCGTGCTATTACGCGAGCAGTCTTGACGAATTTGACCGCCGGATTATCACGTGGCATGCCGGCGCGCATCGCTTGCGAGAGCAATCGCAAGTAGCGAAACCGGTTCGACGTCTCAATCACACAAACTTCAAACTCCGGCTCGTCGAGCCGCGCGTTCGGCGTGATCGCGAGATCGCCGCCGTAACGCGGCGCTTTTCCGATCGCCGCAAAGGTTGCCGTGTATTCGCGTCCCTCGATCTCCAGGTTGAATGGATGCGGACGCCACGAGGCGAGGTGACTCAATCCTGAAATCCAGAACGCTCCTTTGCCGATGCGCTTCTTCAACCGCGGTCGCACGTGACGCACGATCGATGCGTCGAGTCCGATGCCCGCCATCAACGCAAAATGCCGACTGATGTTGTTTGTTTCGTCGATCGCGAGACCGAGATGAATGCGTCGCGACTTGCCACGCGCCGCAACTGCCGCTGCTTCCTGTTCGTCCAGTGGCAGGCCAAGCTCGCGCGCAAGCACGTTCGCTGTTCCACGCGGAATGATTCCGAGTCGCGCTTTGGTGCCGGCCAAACCCTGAATTACTTCGTTGATGGTCCCGTCGCCGCCGGCAACGAACACGTCAGAAGATCCGTTGCGTGCAGCGCGGGCTGCTATTTCGGTTGCTTCATGAGGACGCGTAGTGAGTTTTAATTCCACGTCGACTCCGAGCGACTTCAACTGCGAAACAGTTTGTTCAATAGGACGAAGCCGACGTGATCCATAACGACCAGTCTTGGGATTTGAAATCAGTAATGCCACAGACCTTCACAATTATTCCAATCGATAATTTGGCGCCTCTTTCGTGATGATCACGTCGTGAACGTGCGACTCTTTCAAGCCGGCGGACGTGATGCGCAGGAAGCGAGTCTTCTCCTGGAACTCGCGAATCGTGTGGCAACCCGTGTAACCCATGCCGGATCGTAAACCGCCCACGAGTTGCGTCACCATGTCCGCGAGCGTTCCTTTATAAGGAACTCGTCCTTCGATTCCTTCCGGAACCAGTTTCGATTCGCTCGCCGTCATGTCCTGGGCGTACCGATCGCGGGAACCCTCACGCATAGCGCCAAGCGATCCCATTCCCCGGTAGCTCTTGAACGAACGACCCTGAAACAAGATCACTTCGCCAGGCGCTTCTTCTGTTCCGGCAAACAACGATCCAATCATCACCACGTCTGCGCCCGCCGCGATTGCCTTCGCAACATCGCCGGAAAACTTCACACCGCCATCCGAGATTACCGGCACACCGGCGCCGCGTGCTGCCTGAACACAACTTGAAATGGCGGTTATTTGCGGCACCCCTGCGCCGGTCACCACGCGTGTCGTACAGATCGATCCGGGTCCGATACCGACTTTGATCGCATCGACACCGGCATCGATCAACTCCTGCGCCCCGGCAGTTGTGCCGACATTGCCGGCGATCAGATCTGTTTCCGGGTGACGACGTTTGATCTCTCTCACGGCATCGATCACACGTGACGAGTGTCCGTGCGCAGTGTCGATCACCAGGCAATCGACGCGCGCTTTGACCAGCTCGTCCGCGCGTTCCTGGTAATCGCCGGTCGCGCCGATCGCCGCCGCAACGCGCAATCGACCCAGGTTGTCCTTCGCTGCCGACGGATACTTGATCGCTTTTTGAATGTCTTTGACGGTGATCAGTCCTTTTATATGTTTGTCGTCGTCCACGACGAGCAGTTTTTCGATCCGGTGTTTTTGTAAGACGGCTTTCGCTTGATCCAGCGTCGTGCCGACGGGAACGGTGACGAGCGGCTGTTTCGTCATCACGTCCGCCACCGGAATGTCGAACCGCGTTTCGAAACGAAGATCGCGATTGGTGATGATGCCAACCAGATGTCCGGTCTCATCGACAACCGGAACGCCGCTGATATGAAACCGTTCCATCACCTGGAGCGCTTCGCGCACCGGTCGATCGGGGCGAATCGTGACCGGGTCGACGATCATTCCCGATTCCGATCGTTTCACCTTGTCGACTTCCTCCGCCTGCCGTTCGACGCTGAGGTTCTTGTGAATCACGCCGATGCCGCCTTGCTGGGCGAGCGCGATCGCGAGCGACGCCTCGGTGACGGTGTCCATCGCTGCCGAGCACAGCGGGATTTGCAAACGTATGTTGCGCGTGAATTGTGTGGCGGTATCAGTCTCGTGAGGGAGAACGTCAGAGCGATCGGGGATTAGAAGTACGTCGTCGAAGGTCAGTCCTTCGAAAATGTCTGATGTAATCATGTATGGGTAACACTTCCTGGTTAGTTGCCAGTAACTTTAGATTATCGGTTGTCGGTGAACGCCCATTATACATAGAGGCGTGGTGTTCGTCCTTCGGGGCCGCTCGATTCTCAGCGCGTTTCTGAAACCAGTAGAGTGCTGCGAGCGCGGCCGCAGTCAGCACTGCCAGAATCAGGATCGCGAGGAACACAGTTAATAAAGGAGAGCGGGTCGCGGGAGTGTCGGTGTAGACCTTGGAATGCATCGGCGTGGTGTTGACGTCGTCCGACGTGTCGCCGTGTTCGCGCAGGTAACGCGTGTAACCTTCAATCGCCTCGCGCTCGTCGTACCCGACACACTTGGCGTAGGCCTTTATAAAGCTGCGATTGAAAACGCCTCCGGGCAGGCGTTTGTAATCGTTCGCTTCGATGGCTTCTAAATAATGGACGGAGATTCGGGTTTGATCGCAGATTTCGCGCAGGCCAATACCTCGCTCCTCGCGGGCGAGTCGCAATTGTTCGCCTATACTTGCTGCCATCTCCAATCGCTCGTTCCTGGCGCTGGTTAGGTTGGACCGCCGCTAGTATGAATGCGTACAACTCCCACTTTTGCCGCAATATAGCCTGCGTTGCTAAACGGTGTCAAACCATTCACAGGGAATCAGTAAAATCTAAATCTAGCTCTCTTGCTCTTTGTCGCCTGCGGTGGTACGTTGAGGCCAATCAGTGACCCGGTAATAGTCGCTTTTAATTTCTACAATTACAAAGTGAGGATACGGAGATGCCCCTGGAAGCACTCGGAATGGTTGAGACCAAAGGATTCGTGGGTGCCGTTGAGGCCGCCGATGCGATGGTCAAAGCAGCGAATGTACAACTGCTCGGCAAAGAATATATCGGAGCAGGTTATGTGACGATCTTCGTGCGCGGCGACGTCGGTGCGGTGAAGGCAGCGACGGATGCAGGCGCGGCCGCAGCCAGACGAGTTGGCGAACTGATCAGCGTGCACGTTATTCCGCGGCCGCATGCTGAAGTTGAGCGCGTGCTTCCGGTCAATGGCCGCACCGGCTTGAGTCCCGACGAGCAAGCTCTGCAAGGTGGTGGCGCACGCGGTCAACTCGGTCAGGGAGATCAAGGCCGTTCGCTCGGTGCTGGTACTCGCGACGCGAATAAAGAACGCGCAAGATAGTGCTTTGTTCTTTGATCTTTGTGCTTTGTTCGCTTACGAGCGGTCCGGGTTAAGTTTAACGACACGCTTGCGAGCAAAGAACCAGGAACAAAGTACTAAGTTCGGAGTTGGTTATGTCTGTCGATAAAGATCTAGTTTCAGTTCAGCAGGCACGGGACCTTGTTGAAGCCGCGCATCGTGCGCAGGCCCAAGTGGCCCAATTCGATCAAGGCAAGATCGACCGGATTTGCGAGGCCATGGCGAAAGCTGCGCTGGGTGAAGCCGCGCGGCTCGGTGCGATGGCTGTTGAAGAAACTGGTTTCGGGGTTCCCGACGACAAACGAGAAAAGAACCGGTTCGCAGCCGAAGACGTGTGGAACTACTTTCGCGGCCTGCGCACCAAAGGCGTTGTTTCAGAGTCGAAAGACGTAGTCGAGATCGCGAGTCCACGCGGCGTCGTAGCGGGCATCATACCTTCCACCAATCCAACCTCGACTGCAATCTTCAAGATCTTAATCGCAATCAAATCACGCAATGCGGTGGTGTTGTCGCCGCATCCATCGGCTGCGAAGTGCATCAACGAAACCGCGCGCGTGATGCGCGAAGCCGGCGTCAAAGAAGGTCTGCCGGCCGAGGCGATCGGCTGCATGACATCGGCGACGATCGAAGGCACTGAAACGTTGATGAAGCACAAGCAGACGGCTGTGATTCTCGCCACCGGCGGGATCGGTCTGGTTCGTGCCGCGTACTCATCGGGCAAACCTGCTTTCGGTGTCGGCCCAGGCAATGTTCCGGTTTGCATCGAGCGAACCGCGGACGTTCCGAAAGCAGTTCAGGACATTTTGACCGGCAAGTGTTTTGACAACGGAACGATCTGCGCGTCTGAGCAGGCGGTGGTTTGTGACGCGCCGGTCGAGCAGGCGGTACGCGAACAGTTCAAACTTCAAGGCGCGCATTTTCTTTCCGCCGCAGAGGCGGACCAGCTAGCGAAGGTTGTCGCTACTCCACAACGTTCGTTGAATCCCGCGATCGTCGGGAAGTCGGTTGAAGTGATCGCGAAGATGGCCGGCATAACAGTTCCGCCGGGAACGCGATGTTTGATTGCGGATGTTGCAGGTGTCGGACGAGATCATCCGTTGTCGATGGAGAAGCTATCTCCGATTCTGGCGTTTTACGTGGTCGACGGTTTGTCAGCTTGCGCGCAACTGAGTCAGCAAGTGCTCGGATACGGAGGCATGGGCCACACGGCGGGGATTCACACCCGTTCGCGCGACGCGGCGGTGAAGTTTGGTTCGGAGATGCCGGCATCGCGCATCACCGTCAACACGCCAACGACACACGGCGCAATCGGTTTCTCAACTGCATTACCGCCGTCGATGACGCTCGGTTGCGGTTCGTGGGGAGGCAACGTAACTTCCGACAACGTGTCGCCATTGCACTTGATGGACATCAAGCGCGTGGCTTTTGAAACTCGTCCGGTGAAGAGTGCGCGTCCTGCGGTTGGTGTTCAAACTGCGAGCACTGCACCGGGGCGCGCAGCGGAACCGGCAATCGCAGGCGGCAAGATCGATCGACAGGAGATCGCCGCGATGGTTGATCGCTTTCTGGCAGGGAAACGAGTTGAAGCGCCCGCATCGCCCGCATCAACTTCGCCGTTGCCGAAGCCGGAGATTGAGGTTGAGGCAGGAAGTATGTACACCGCGCCACCACCGCCTCCTGCGCCCACGGTCACCGAGCCGGTGAGCAAACCCAAGCCGCAGCCGTCGACCAACGGCAATAGGGCTGCCATAGATTTCGTCAGCGAAGACGACGTGCGCCGCGCGATACAGAAGGGGGAAAAGATTTTTATTAACGCGAAAACGATTATCACCCCTGCCGCCCGCGACCTCGGTGACCCAGCGGAGGTATTTGCTAAAGTTTAGTGCTTAGTACTTTGTGCTTGGTACTTTGTCAGAACAAAGAACTAAGTACAAAGCACAAAGTTCAAAAGTCAATGTTTCTCGCAAAGGTAGTAGGCACTGTCTGGTCCACCAAAAAGACGCCCGATCTCGAAGGCGTCAAGTTTCTGATCGTCCATCCTTACGATCTCGACAAAGAACCTACGCGAAATATTGTCGTCGTCGCCGATCGACTCGGCGCCGGGACGGGCGAGATGGTGATGTGTGCCTACGGCAAAGCCGCGCGCACGGCGATCGGCAATCAGGACATGTCGATCGAAGCAGCCGTCGTGGGCATTGTCGATCGCGTGGACATCAGCGACACTGTTTCTGACGAGATGCGCGAAGCCGCGCGCCGCCTTGCGCAGGAAAATGGACGCCCCTAACTTCGGTTACTTGATTACTCATCGCCAACCATAACCACGGATCACTGATCACTTCCCAATGGCCAACGAAGATTTGATCTATCGCATCACTCGCGCGGTTTACGAGCGCCTGGGTGCGACTGCAGATGAACAGATGGTGGAGCAGTTGGTCACCGACATTTACCGGGAGGTGAACTCCTCGGGCGCGTCGTCGTCTGCTTCGACAGCGGAAGGCTCTTCGTCGCGCATGATCATCTCCGTATTCGGTTTGGACCATCCGGGAATCGTCGCCGGTGTTTCACAGATTCTGGCGGAGGCTGGTTGCAGCATCATCGACATCAACCAGACAGTCGTGCAGGGAAAGTTTGCGATGGTGATCATCGGTGACACGACCCGCACGCGCGAAAGCACGGCCGAGTTGAAAGAGCGACTCCGCCGCGCGGGCGAACAGCTCGGCGTCCGCATCTACGCGCAACGTGAAGATCTGTTTAATGCCATGCACCGGGTTTAAGATCTGTGACTATGTCTGAGCCTGAAATCGCCCGTCGTTGTACCTCATGTGGAATTTCGGTTCGCAAATCGGCGATGTTCTGCCCGCAATGTGGCAATCCGATCGTCAAGAACCAGACGACGGCCGACGTGCCCACCGCTCAAACTCAGGCATTGCACAAAGTCACGACAGTTGACGATTCGCCACAGACATCGCAAACCGCTCCGACTGAGGCGCTTCACGCAACTCCAAATCCCGCCGCCCGCCACGGAGTCGCCGAGAACGTGCGCGAGCGCGTCGAAAAGATCAAGCATGTTTCCAGCGTGGTGATAGACCAGGCAGCGTACGATCCGAGTCTCCGTTTTCTGCTGGTTGCCGCCGCGCTGTTTCTGTTCTTCGTTATCCTGATGATTCTCAGCAAGTTGCTCGGATAGACGATGGAATACACGCAGGCTGAAATACTTCAAACCGTCGCGATGACCGAGATGGAGCACCTCGACGTGCGCACCGTCACACTCGGTTTGAACCTGCTCGATTGTAGTAGTGACTCAATCCCCGCCATCGCGCAAAAGGCCGGCGACAAGATCCGCACCACGGCTGCGAGATTGGTTCGAACGGTAGACGAAATTGGCGACGAGTTTGGTATCCGCGTCGCAAACAAGCGCATCTCGGTGACGCCGTTAGCGTTGCTCACTGAAGGTGCGAAAGGTGATCCAGTCGAGCTCGCCCGAGCGATCGACGACGCGGCCGGAGCAGTCGGCGTCGACTTCATCGGCGGCTATTCAGCGTTGGTCCAAAAAGGCACGACGCATTCCGAGCGACGGTTTCTCGACTCGATACCCGAAGCACTCGCGACGACGAAGCGTTTGTGTTCATCCGTAAATGCAGCGACGACGCGCGCCGGCATCAACATGGACGTCGTGGCCCACATCGGCAGAATCATCAAGGACGCAGCCGAGCGAACACGTGACGAAGGCGGTCTCGCGTGTGCCAAGTTTGTTTGCTTCGCGAATGCAGTCGAGGACAATCCCTTCATGGCGGGCGCGTTTCACGGCGTGAGTGAAGCGGGCGCCGTTGTCAACGTCGGCGTGTCAGGTCCGGGCGTGGTCCATCATGCGGTCAGGCACGCGGATCGGAACCTGCCGTTGCAGGATCTCGCTGAGACGATCAAGAAACTCTCGTTCAAACTCGCCCGCGCGGGTGAACTCGTCGGCCGCGAAGCTGCGCGTCGTTTGGGGATTCCGTTTGGCATCATCGATCTGTCGCTGGCGCCGACACCCGTTCCCGGCGACTCAGTGGCCAACATCATCGAGGCAATGGGATTCGAACGTGCCGGCACCCACGGAACAACGGCCGCGCTGGCGCTAATCACTGATGCAGTCAAGAAAGGCGGCGCGATGGCGAGCGGTTCGGTCGGCGGCATGAGTGGCGCGTTTATTCCCGTCTCCGAAGATGCGGGAATGATCGAAGCCGCCCAGGTTGGCGCCCTGTCACTCGCGAAATTAGAAGCATGGACCAGCGTATGTTCAGTGGGGATCGACATGGTTGCCGTGCCGGGTTCGACGTCTGCCGAAACAATCGCCGCGATAATTGCCGACGAGCTCGCAGTGGGCGTGATGAACAATAAAACGACGGCCGTGCGAATCATTCCAGTGCCGGGCCGCGACGTCGGTGACATGGTCGACTTCGGCGGCTTGTTGGGAAGCGCCCCGATCATGCCCGTAAGCGCTTTCTCGTCTGA
>JAICGQ010000088.1 GCA_025923035.1 Pyrinomonadaceae bacterium
CCCTTTTGCGCTAAAAATTGGTTTGCGATTGGGAAGAGGAGATCGGTGTTATCGTCGCGAGTCTTATCGGGAATGATCGCTAGAACTCGTTCGCCGGGTTCGATCACATTCAGAGCTTCATGAATTGTGTCGCTGATCATCGTGCTCATCTACCGAGCCAGCCACCATCGACCACGAGTACGTGCCCGTTGATGTAATCACTCGCAGGCGCCGAAAGAAACACCGCCGCGCCGGCGAGATCATCCGGTTCACCCCAGCGTCCGGCAGGAATTCTTTCGAGTATTTGACGGTTGCGTGTTTCGTCAGCTTGAAGCGCAGCCGTATTCGCAGTGCGCATGTAACCCGGCGCGATTGCATTCACGTTGATGCGGTGTTTGGCCCACTCGTTGGCAAGCGCTTTCGTGAGTTGGGCCACCCCGCCTTTCGCTGCTGCGTAAGCGGGAACTGTGATGCCGCCTTGAAACGAAAGCAACGAAGCGATGTTCACGATCTTCCCGCCACGCTCGCTCTCGATCATATGCCGCGCCGCGAGTTGGCACAGACGAAACACACTCGTCAGGTTCACTTCGAGCACCGCAGCCCAGTCGACGTCGAGGTATTCCACTGCGGGCGCGCGACGAATGATGCCGGCGTTGTTGATGAGGATGTCGAGTTGTCCAAAATGATCCAGCGTTTCTTCGACGAGATGTTTGGCAGTTTCGGGTTGGCCCAGATCGCCGGTCAACGGATGCGAGTGTTCGATTTTTTCACAAGTAGCTGCCGGAGAGTGGGTGTTCCCGTGACAAGCGACGCGTGCTCCAGCTTCGCCAAGTGCAATGGCAATAGCAGCGCCGAGGCCGGTTGAAGCTCCCGTGACTAAAGCAACTCGATCGTCAAGTCTAAACACAGATCACAAAAAATCTTCGCGCAGCGGCGTGAAAATGTCGATGAGCACCACCTCTTCATCCATCATCGTCGCGCCGTGCCAGCATTGCGACGGAAAGTGAAGCACATCACCCGCCTTCGCGATCTGCTCCTTGCCCTCGATGAAAAACCGCACCTTGCCCTGCTCGACGATCGTCATCTGCTCGTGTGGATGATCGTGTTCCGGCGTCACCAGAAAAGGTTTGAAGCGAAAGCGACAGATCATCATCTGTTCGCCGACGAGCATTTGCCGTTCGATACCGTCGGCCACCTGCTCGACGGGAATGTTGGTCCAGTTCAAGTGCCGCCCGAGACCGTTGGAACCGTTACTCGCGCCATTTCCATTCGCGCCGTTTACGTTTGCGTCGTTGGAGGAATTGTTAGCCATTTCGGTTCCCTTACTTTTTGTCACTCACTGCTTCGAGCCCCGATCCGCCTGCCGCATACTCCGGCTGCACATTGACGACGCCGTACAGGCGATCCTCGCCTTCTCTGATCGCCGCCATCATCCACAGAAAATTGATCTGTCCGCCGGGCGCCGCGACGTTCGGGTGATAACCCTGTGGCATCAACACACAATCGCCTTCGCGTACGACCTGGACCAGCTCAGGATTCTGCGGATCCGTGTAAACGAACTGCACCCCAAACGACGGCGCGGGCATGTCGATAAACAGGTAAGCCTCTTCCAGCAGCTTCGAGTGCTCGTGCGGCGGCCACGACGTCCAGTTGCCGGGCGTTGAGAACGTGACGCCGGCCATGATGCGACCCGCTTCGACGTTCGCGCCGATCAAAACGTTGAGATCTCGTTCTGCGGGAGGCTTGCCCGCAATCAGGTGCAGGCGCGGGTTTTCGCGGACCTCTTTGTACGACACGAACTTCAGCTCGTAGCGCCTGGCGACAGGAGCGGAAACCTCCGCGAGATCGCAACCATTGTCGCCCGGCGCCACTTCGATCTCCGAATCACGCGGCACATAAACCGCGTCGTACTGGTCCAACCTAAACGTTTCACCGCCGGTCGTGACTGTCGCGCTGCCCTTGAGACAAATCAATCCGATCTCGTGATCGTTGCTCGAAAACTTCTCCGCTGCATCGCCGGCGTCGAGCGTGATGCGACCGTAGTGCAGATAGCGCGCGGCGGTGTCGCCCGGCCGCACTGCCGTCCGGCGTCCCTTTCCTTCGTGCGTTTTCGGTACGAAGCAAGTCTCTGGTGTAATCGGATTCTGCTTTAATTCCGGCGTCATGAAACTCCCTCAGTATGGCTTTAGAATCAAACGATATTTAATTGGCGTTTGCGGCTTGATGTTAATGTTTGTTGCTTCAAACAGCAGGTGCAACGGAATTGCACCGCGCACACCGCGGCCGAGCGGTCCGTTTCCGGCGGCCACGATCGAAGAACGCGCATTGAAGTCCTTACCGAGCAACTGTACTTCGAGCGAACCGGCATTTGAATTGAATCGGATCTTCCCGTCCGTGGTTTCAACCTTATCATGAGTGCTTGGCACCGCCATACGCCAGCGCTTGATCGTGACAGCTTCTTCTGAAGTCAATGTTTCTTCGCGTATCAACGCGCCATTCTCGATTCGCCAAACGACTTCACTCGTCAAACCAACATCCTGCAACTCACCCGATTTCTTTCCCACAACCGCCCAACGATTCCAACGAACGCGCAAACTGCGCCCGTCCGCTGCCGGCTCGATCGCGTCAGCACCGTCCGTCGCGACCACGACTCGTCCGTCCGCCAACTCCAGATACGGCGTCGCAACCGGATAACTCTGCTCGACCGGCGCGGCAAATCCCCGCAGTCCATACGGCGCGGGCAAGTAATCGGAAATTCCCGGTCTTGGACCAGTCGTGATCGGCAACGCGAAACGTAAATCTCCCTGACGCACAACCCAAACGCCGGCCCACCGCTCCGGTCCTTTGCGGAAAAACTCAAACCGCGCCACCGGCTTCAACGACGGCACAACCGGAAACGTCGTCACGCCTTCGCGCGCGAGCGCGTTCACGATCGGCGTGTGTGAATTCGCGAGCTTGCCGAAAAACCCGGTCGTCTGTTGCCACTCACGCTCGCGCGAGATGTAAGCATAGTTCCCGCGTCCGAAAGCAAAGATCGAAAGCAGATGCGCGTCGGTGCGATAGTCGTGCAGCAAATAGTTCCACGCCTGGTAATAAAGCGCGGCGATGTCTGCCAGCGACGCCGGGCGAAACTCCGCGTGCGACGCGAGAAAGCCTACGATCTCCGGCGTGTCGAGATAACTAACGACGCCCTGACTGCGTCCCCAGTTGTACCCGTAACCATCTTCGGAAACGATGTCCCACCACAAACGCATCTGCGCGATCAACGAGGGCCGCAGACGATCGAGAATGTCTTTGCGTCCGGCCGTCTCGGCCGCTTGCCAGATGTAGCGCGCGTACTCGTTTGAATAACGATCGTAACGCCCGGTCGGCGGCGAATCGTCGGCGTAGATCGCGCCGTCATGGAACTGAATCGCCGCGCGATCGAGCAGCTTGTCAAGGAACGCACGATCGGTCGCAATGCCGAGGTCGTAATTGATGCTCGCGATGCGCGCAGCGACGCCGAGATAGTTCTCCGGCAGGTTGATGACCTTGTTCGTCTTCGGATCGTAAAACCGCTCCGGATTCAATAACGACAGCCACGCCTTCTGTTCGTCAGGCGAGAGTTGCTGCCAGAGCGGATTCGACTTCAGATCTCGTCCGAAATGTCGCAACGCCAGCGCCGCGTACATCTGCGAGAACGCTTTGCTGCCCGCACGGGCTTCGATCAAACCGATCTGGCCCACCCACTTCGCGAGATCGCGTCCGGCGAGTTCGCGTTTGCCCGTTGTCTCGGCGTACGCAGCCAGAGAACGCATGAACGTTCCCCAGGAAAACTCGCCCGTCGTCGGCACTCCCAGCACGCGATCCGGCGGCGGATCGAGTGTGCTGATCGCGCTGAGATGCGCCGCCAACTCGCGCCCGAGAAAGTCGTTCACCTCGTCACGCAGTTCGGCCGTCTTGATTGTGTTCGCCTGGACGCTCGCAGCGAACACTAGAACAACAAGTAACTTTAATCCGTGGTTCAAAACGTTAGTTTTAACCCGAACTGAATATTTCGCGGCGGACCGGACGTCGAGATCGTACCAAACGCCGCGTTATTGAGATTGGTCTCGAGATCCCGGAAGTTTGTGCGATTGAACGCGTTGAAGATATCAGCCTGGAACTGCAATTTGAACTTCTCGGTCAACTCAAACCGGCGCCGCAGCGAGAAATCCCACGTCTGCGCGCCCGGTCCTTCGATGGTGCCGACACCGCACGTGCCGCGTCGCGTGTCCGGAGCGGCCGCAAACGCCGCGCGGTTGGCCCAATTGTTTGGACCACGCTCGCCGTTCGGGAACAACGCGTCGGGACTCACGCAGTCGGCGCGACGGTTTCCAAAGATCGAGTTTCCGGTTGCCGTCGCCGTTAAATACGCACCCGACTGCAGACGCGTGATGCCGCTGACTTCATAACCGTGCAGAATCGCCCGCGCCAGTCCGTGCGTGCGGCTGAACATCTTCATCGTGTACGTGTAAGTCAAGGCAAACACGTGACGGCGATCGAACGTTGCTGGTCCATAGTTGAAAGCCCGGTTGAACGGATCTTCGGGGTTGTCGTTGAAACCACTAGCATCCGTCAGCACTTTGGACCAGGTGTACGACGTCGTCATCAGCAGATCGCCTTTGCGTTTCGCCGCGTAAAGCTGCATGCCGTGATAATTCGAAGTCGAATCGCTCATGCGCATGCGGATCGCCGTGTAACCCTTGAACGGTCGCAACGCGTTGACGTTCACGTTCGGTCCTGGAGGCGCGTTGTTGCGAATCTGTTCGAACGTCGGCTGATTGATGTCGGGTTGACGAATCAAGTGACGGCCGAGGTTCCCGACGTACGACGCCTCCGCAAAGATTCCGCGCGGCAACTCGCGCTGAATGCTGAAGCTGTAACTCATCGTGTACGGAGTGTCGAGATTCGGGTTGACCGCGTTGATCTGTGCCCACGGCGCGAGCACTGTCGAACCACCCGTGATGTTGCCGAGGTTCGCGTTCTGAAACTGCGCGCTCGACGCATAAGGCGGGTTGCTGAGCGACGGGAAGATCAGGTTGCCTTCGATGCGGTCGTAGTACATACCGAAGCCGCCGCGAATCGAAGTCTTGTTGTCGTCAAAAGGCGAATAGGCGAAGCCGACGCGCGGCATGAAGTAATGATGTCCTTCGTAAAGTCCGCGCGGCGCGCCTGCGGGCACGGCTATCACCTGCGCGCTGTCGCCGCCGGGCACGCGTCCAAGCTCTTCCGCGGGCACTCCGTTTCCGGCGCGCACCAGACCATTGAAACGGTTGCCGCCCTTCGACGTGTCGATGTTTCCATTCGCGAGGATCGTGACCGCCTGCGCCGGGTTATAAAGAGAAGGATCGAAGTTCGCGAGATTGTTCGCTTGCGTGTAGATCGGCATGCCAAACTGCCAGCGCAAACCGAGTTCGAGACTCAAGCGACGATTAAACTTCCAACTATCTGCAACGAACGCTTCCGATTGCGTGAAGCGGAAGAAGCCCACCGGATCGAGTGCCTGCTCGCTATACGTTCGGAAGTTGCCGAGCAGCGCGTCGGCGAAGGAGTTGTTGGACGTGCGCGTGTTGCCGCCGGTGTTGAAATCGACCTGCCCGGCGTAGGTCGTGCGCGCGTTTTGATCGATACGATTGCGCGTGATCGACATGCCCGTCTTCAGCGTGTGGTTGCCCTTCACCCACGTGATCGTGTCGCTCACGTTGATGTCGGTCGTCGGCGAAACGAGCGAACGCGCCGCGCCGAAGAAACTCGCAAAGCCGGTGATCGTCGTGTCAGGGATCGAGTTTTCGAATCTGCCGCCGCCCGCGAAGAGTTGTTGAAACTGAAAGGCGTATGTCTCGCGTTTCCAGAGATCGCCGTCGGGCGGAATGCGTTGGGCCACCCACGCGCCCGTCATCTTCGCTTCGTTGATGAACGTCGGCGTGACGAGCCAGGTGTGTGAAATCTGGATCGACGTTCCGGGACGTAAACGGAAGCTCGGAATCGTCGGCAGTTGCGTGTTGATGAACGTGCCGAACGGATCGATCAGCTCGTTCTTGTCTTTGATGTAACGTCCATAAAGCGTGTGCTTCTCGCTGATCTTGTAATCGATGCGCAGCAGGTCTTCGCGATAATCGAGCGGGTTCGGTTGCTGGAACGTGACGTTGTTGCCGACCGGACTGTTCGTGAACGCCGTCGCGAGACCGATCGCATTACGAAAGACGTTGGCGATCGCGCGGCCGTCGGTCGTGATCCGGTTCGCGGGAATGATGTTTCGCAGCGCGACATTCGTGCCGCCAAAACATCCGGCGCGGTTTGCCGTCGTGCAAGGCAACCCACTGTCCGGATCGCGCAACAGGCCGTCGTCGTTAGTACCGACGATTCCGTCCGCCCCCCGCAGACGGAAAGAAAAATCACCGTTCAATTCCGCCAGCGTCGGCACGGTGCGACGTTGCGCGGCCGAGAGCCGGCGAATGTATTTCCACTCCTGGCCGCCGAAGAAAAACAGTTTGTCTTTGAAGATTGGACCACCAAAGCTGTAGCCGAAATTGTTGTAACGCAAGCTCGGACGCACCGGCGCGAAAAATGAGCGTGCATCGAGTTTGTCGTTGCGGAGGAATTCAAAGGCGCTGCCGTGAAAATCGTTGCCGCCGCTGCGCGTCACGAGACTCACCTGCGCGCCGGAGTTTCGGCCGTACTCGGCGGAGAAGTTTGCCGTCTGTATTTTTACTTCCTGAATGTAGTCGATACCCAGGTTGTTGATCTGGCTCGCGTTGCTGCCCGACTGAAGATTAAAACCGCCGTCGATCGTGACGTTGTTTGTCTGACCGCGATTACCGTTGATCGACTGGTTGTTGGTTGCGAGACTCGTCGTCAACTCGAGCTGATCGTCATTGATCAAAGCGACGCCGGGAACGAGCGACAGGAGCTGGATGTAGTTGCGTCCGTTGAGTGCGAGGTTCTGGACCTGTTGCTGATCGACGATGCGCGTCACTTCGCCGGAGGTCGTGTTCACCGTCTCGCCCGCGATGCTCGTGATCTCTACCGTTTCCGAGACTTCGCCGACTTCGAGTTTCATATCGACTGTGAGTCGAGCATCCGCCGTTACGTTCTTACCGGAGACGAGTCCTTTCTTGTAACCCTTGGCTTCCGCTTCAACTGTGTAAGTGCCGGCGGGCAGGTTGGTAACGGTGTAGAAACCGTTCTCATCGCTCGTCGCGGTGCGTTCGGAATTGTTCGCGGTGTTGATGACTTTAATTGAAGCGTTGGGAACACCGGCGCCATTCGCATCCTGCACGGTCCCGGAAATACGTCCGACAACCGTTTGTCCGAACGTGCATTGAAAGGCAACGATGATGAGCGAAAGTGACCACAAGAGTGGCAGTCGGGTTTGGTTAACACCTCGCATCGATCTAGACCTCCAAGGAAGAGTTGTTTTAGGCGACCATCGGGGCCGCAAACGCGGGCGCGGCGACGAGGGCCACTGCGCCGCGCAGACGCGGATGCTCTTCGGCGGGCACAATGTGGATCTCAGTTGCGCCACCGAAGTCAGTCAAAGTTCGTTCGCGCAGGGCACTGCGCACGATCGGTTCGATCAAACTCCACGCTGTCGTGATTTCGCCGCCGATGTAGATCCGCGCCGGGTCGACTGAGTTGACGATCGACGCGAGACCGAGCCCGAGATAACGGGCGGTTGAATTCACCGCCGCCAGCGCTTTCGCATCACCCGCACGCGCGCGTGCGATCAGATCCTCGACAGTGAAACTCGCTTCTTCCGCTTCGCGCGGACGTCCCTCTGACAGATCGCGTCCGAAGTAACGCGACAACGTTGCGAGGTTGGAAACGTAAGCCTCCCAACAGCCGTTGGCGCCGCACGAGCAGCGTGGTCCATCGATGTTCAGCGGCACGTGACCAAACTCGCCGGCGGTGTTGTGGCGTCCACGCATCACTTCGCCGTTGACGACAACGCCGGTGCCGACGCCGTCAGAGATACTCACGAACACGGAGTTTCCCGACGCGACCACGTCGCTACGAGTGGTCCAAAGTTGGGCCAGCGCACATGCTTTACCGGAGTTCTCGATGTGGACTGGAATACCGAGAGCAGCCGCAAGCGGATCGCGCAGGTTAACGTCGCGCCAGGCGAGTGTCGGCGCGTGCAGCACACGGCCCAACGCCGGATCGACCATGCCCGGCACAGCCACGCCAACGCCTTCGCACGCGCTGACTTCGCTGAAGTCGGCGAGCATCTGCTTGATGCGCCGCGCGAGATCTTTCGTCAACACGTCGATGTCTCTGCTGGTTTGAAAACTGCTGACGACGCCCAACTGCTTGCCCATCAGATCGGTGAGCAGGATGTAGGTGCGCGACGCGCGAATGTCCACGCCGACGACGCAGCGTTGTCGCGAGTCGATGTAAAGAAACGTGGGACGTCGTCCGCGTCCGACGGCTTCGCCGAGAGCGCCTTCGAAGATCAGCGACTCGCTGAGTAGTTCGCTGACGAGCAGGCTGGCGACACCGCGGCGTACGCTCATCAACCGCGCGAGGTCGGCGCGGGAGATAGGTTGATGAGCGCGAATCAGGTTCAGGGCGATCTGCCGGTTGATTTCGCGGCTGGTGCCGCGGCGGGCAACTTTGAAGTCGTGTGGGTTAATCTTGCGCATACTAGGAAATTGTTCGTTATTAGGACTTATTTAGGACACCGGGCAGAGAACTTCCTCTTCTGCACCGAAAATGCTGTACACGGATTTAAAACGGAATTTGTCTAAACGCGGAACATATACTCCCGTGCCGTAAGTGCTGTCAAGAAATTTTTTGTTTTAAGGCGCCGCAGGAGCGGCGGATGACCAGCTCGGGCGGGATTGAAACGTGCCGGGATTTGGCCGTGCTCTTCTTCCCATCTACTAGATCCAGCAGCAGTTGCGCGGCCGCCTGACCCATCGCGGTGGTCGACCAGGAGACCGTCGTCAGCGGCACGCGCAGCATGTCGCCGTAGTGAATATTTCCCGCGCCGACGAGGGCGACGTCCTTCGGAACATCGAGTCCGGCGTCGTTCAATGCTTCCATCGCGCCGATGGCCGCGGGATCGTTCGCGGCGAAGATCGCTGTCGGCAGGTTTCCTTTCGCGATCCACTCTTTCATCGCCGCACGTCCGTCGGATTCGGTGAAACCGCAGTCGTGGATCAGCGACTTGTCGACGCGCAGTCGCGCTTTCGACATCGCCTGCTTGTAGCCTTCGAGACGGCCTTGCGAAGTCGAAGCCGTCGTGCCGCGAAGATGACCGATTCTTTTATGACCCAACTTGATCAAGTGCTCGGTCCCCAACAGGCCGACGCGAACGTCGTCCGTCGTCACAACCGGACAGCGCAGACCATCGAGCACACGATCGATCAGAACGATCTTTCCGCCTTCGTCAAGCAACCTTCGATACGACTTCGCTTCATGCGCGGTTAATGACGAGGCGACGATCAGCCCGTCGGTCCTGGTCCATAGAGCTTCGATCTCGTCCAACTCCTTGCGTGCGTCTTCGTCAGTGCTGCAAATCAGGTTTTGATAACCTGCGGGGCGCGCGTGCGATTCAACACCGCGACAGATCTCGGCAAAGTAAGAGTGCATCAAGTCGGGAACGACGATGCCGATCAGGTACGAATGTTTGGAGGTTAACGCGCGCGCAAACTGGTTGGGGCGGTAATTCATTTTCTGCGCCGCGGCGAGGATGCGAGCGCGAGTTTCAGGATTGATCTCCGGATGATTGTTAATCGCGCGCGAGACCGTCATCTTCGAGACGTTCAAAACGCGCGCGATATCTCCTAGCGTCGTCGGCATTGGACCGCAGAATTAACTCCGTGTGCGCCACCTATCAACGGCCACAGCAACGACGATGATCGTGCCGATGATGATCTCCTGCACGTAGTTGGGCCAACCGACCTGCTGGCAACCGTTGCGCAGAAACGCCATGATCAACGCGCCGATCATGGAACCGAGAATGCTTCCCTCGCCGCCGTTCAAACTTCCGCCACCGATGACAACGGCGGCGATGATGTCCAACTCCGATCCGGCCGCGACAGTTGGATCGCCTTGCCGCAGACGCGACATCTGCATCACGCCCGCCAAACCAAACAGCAATCCCGCGAGACCGTAGATCCAGATCTTCAAACGATCCGTCGCGATGCCGCACGCACGCGCCGCCGCCTCATTCGAACCGAGCGCAAACACGCGCCGTCCAAACACCGTCTGCCGCAACACAATCGCCGCCAGAACCGCGAGCACAATCGTGATCCAAACACCGGGCGCAACCAACAACCACGACGGATTCGGAAACATCACCAGCAGTTCGTTCAACCACGTCGCAGGCATGTTCACGGTCTGTTGATTCGCCAGCCACTTCGCCACGCCGCGTCCGATACCGAGCATCCCGAGCGTCGCGATAAACGGAACGACCTGCAAACGCGTGATCACCAATCCGTTCACAACACCCACGACTCCGCCGACGAGAATCCCGCTCGCGAGCGCGAGCGACGGAGGCATACCGGCGTTGATCCCCAGCGCCGTCACTACGCCCGTCAACGCGATCGTCGAACCGACTGCCAGATCGATGCCACCGCTGATGATGATCATCGTCATACCGATCGCGCCGATCGCGACGATCACCGTTTGCGAGAGAACGATGCGCAGGTTGTTTGGCGAAAGAAACCGCGACGGCGTGTCCATCAGCAAGGTGAAGATGCCGATGACGAGCAGCAGACCGAGCGCTGGTCCAACACGGTTGAGCCAGCTTTGCACGACGCCCGCAGACAGCAACGCTCGGTTTTGTTTTACTTCAGCAACCATCTATTTGAGGTACTCATCCAGCGGCGGACGCAGTAACGTCTTCACTTCCGGCGTCTCCATGTTCTCTTTCGTCACCAGCATCACGCCCGTGTCGATCTTCTTCTCAACCGTTCGTCCGAGCAGGTTGTCAACCATCGTCTTCACGCCGAGGTAACCCATATTGAACGGATTCTGGACCACGATGCCGTGCAACTGACCGGCGTTGAGCGCGTCGATGAACCGTTGACTAACGTCGAAACCGACAAACGAAACCTTGCCCGCCTTGCCGATGTCCTCGAGCGCCAGCAACATCCCCGCCGTCGACGATTCGTTCGGCGTGAAAATTCCCTGCACTTGATCGCCGAACCGGTTCAAAAGATTTTCCGACGCACGCTTCGCAGTGTCGCGAGTGGCGCCGGCGTATTGGTCCGTCGAGACCAGCTCGATCTCAGGAAACTTTTGCTTGATCGTGTCGATGAAACCTGCTTCGCGCTCGGTCGTGCTTGCGGAACCTTCCGCGTAGCGCAACACCAGCACCTTGCCTTTGCCGCCGAGCAGTTGGCCCATGCGATCGGCCGCGAGCGATCCGCCCTTGCGATTGTCAGTGGCGACAAAGCTCACAAACTCATCCGACTGCAACCCTGAATCGATGATCACCGTCGGCACGCCGGCGCGACGCGCATCGGCAACCGGACGCACCAGCGCGCGATCATCAAGCGGCGCGAGCACGATCCCGCTGACGCCCTGCGCGGCGAAACCTTCGACGACCTGGATCTGCTGTTCGCGATCGTCTTCGCGCAACGGGCCCTTCCAGATCACTTCGACGTCCGTGCCCTGCGCTTTGAGTTCGGCGGCGGCTTTGTTGCTGCCGGCGTGAATGCTTTTCCAGAACTCGTGGGTCGTGCCCTTCGGAATCACGGCAATGGTGAGTTTCTTTTTGTCGTTGCTTGCAGTGCAACCAACAACCACGGATAACGCGGACAAGACGAATAGCAGCAGGATTCTACGCATTTTTCTCCTCGACGACTGGATTACCCAAACCTCCCATGCCTTCGATCAACACCTCCATCTGATCGCCGGCCTTCAGAAACACCGGCGGGTTTCGCGCAAAGCCGACGCCGGGCGGCGTGCCGGTGGCGATGACGTCGCCGGGCTCGAGCGTGATGGTCTCCGAAAGAAACTCGATCAGTCGCGGCACGTCGAAGATCATCTGATCAGTGTTCGAGTCTTGCATGGTCTGACCGTTCAACGTCAGCTTGATGGATAACTTGTGCGGATCGGGTATCGCGTCAGTGGTGATGATCGTTTGGCCCATCGGCGCGAATGTATCGCACGATTTTCCACGTTGCCACTGGCCGTCGGCAAACTGAAAATCGCGCGCGCTGACGTCGTTGAACGCCGTGTAGCCGAGCACGTAATCGTACGCGCGCGTAGCGGAGACGTTTTTCGCACGGCGCCCGATGACGACGGCAAGCTCCGCTTCATAATCGACCTGTTTGCTTTGCGGCGGCAGGACCACCGGTTCGCCGGGCGCGATCACGCAAGTGGGAAACTTCGAAAAGATGACCGGGGTCTCGGGAATCGCCATCTTGCTTTCAGCGGCGTGGTCCCTGTAGTTCAACCCGATGCAAATTATTTTTCCCGGACGCGGAACGGGCGCGAACCAGTAAGCGTCGCTGCTGGGAACTAACCAACGCTGTTCCTGCGCGGCCATGAAGGCCGCCTCGTCGGCGACGATTGCTGCGGCCACCTTTCGCGCCTCCTGAAACCAGGGACCATCCATGTCGAACCACGCCAGCAGGTTCGTTGGACGGTCGGCTGGGTCAAACAGCTTTTCACAATCAAGACGAAATCCGAGATCGCGATCGCCTCTGTGCAGAATGATGCCGGGTCGTGGTTTGCGCCAGTCTGATTCCTCGGTTGCGAAGGAGATGATTTGCATCGTTAGTTTGTTAGCGGCGGTCCATCGTTGATGATGACGTGAAGTTCCTGCGGACCATGAACCCCGATTGCGAGTGTTAGCTCGATGTCGGCCGTGCGTGATGGACCAGTGATGAACGTTACCGCAGGATTGATATTGTTATTTTGATGAATGAAAGCGAGCGCTTCGCTTAGCGTTTGAAAAATTGATGCGGCGTCGATGATGGCGATGTGAACGGGTGGAACGAGCGAGACGAAGCGATGCCGCTCGCGTGCTGAGTCGAGAACGAGCGTGCCTGTTTCGGCGATCGCGGCCTGTGCGGTGCTGATACCTACGTCAAACTGAAATATATCGCTCGCATTCGGCGCGATCTCTCCATTTACCAGGCGTTTCAGCAGCGGTGCATCCGAGATCGCGATTCGTCCGCCGACGTTGTTTAAAATCCGCGTTAGTTCTTCCTCGGTATGGACAACAAGACAATGACCGTCGACGGCTTCGAGGCTTTGTTTGAACAAGTCTACCAGTGGGACTTTTTCTGTGACGGTCATTAAAGACCCGGGTTCCGACGAATCGCACGGTGGGCTCGCCGCCAGGTGCGATCGAATCGATCCGAGGATTGTTTCTCTGCTACTCATGGGACAACTTCGTCTTCCACAAACTACGAAAACTCTGCGGCTCGATCGGACGCAGATCACGTCCGCTGGTCCATGCTTTTGAGAGCGGCATCACCTTTTGTACGATGCGTCCGGCCGTTGCGCCCAGGTTATAGAGCGCGGGACTCATCATCACCCTCGCCCACATCTTGAACGCCAGTCTTTCCGTCGTATTCCCATTCGTTTTACTCGCCGCGATCTCGCTTCGCAGATGCAGCAGCAACCGAGGTATGTCGATCTTCACGGGACACACCTCGCGGCACGCACCGCATAAACTGGACGCGTACGGAAGCTGGGCCGTCTTTTCGATTCCCATCAGTTGCGGCGTAATCACCGCGCCGATCGGCCCCGGGTAAACCGACCCGTACGCGTGCCCACCAACCTGCTGATAAACCGGACATGCATTCAAACACGCTCCACACCGGATGCACGCCAGCGACTGTCGCGTCACGGGATGCGCCAGCATGCGCGAGCGGCCGTTGTCGAGAATGACGATGTGCAACTCCTCGGGTCCTTCATCTTGCGGGTTGCGCTTCGTGCCTGTGATGAACGATTGATACGTCGTCAATCGCTGGCCCGTGCCCGATCGCGGCAGCAGTTTCAGAAACACGTCGAGATTCGCAAACCGCGGAATGACTTTCTCGATTCCCATCACGGCAACGTGAACGCGTGGCAGGCTCGTCGTCAAACGAATGTTGCCCTCGTTCTCTACGATCACGATCGTGCCGCTCTCGGCGATGGCGAAATTGACGCCGCTGATTCCCATGTCGGCTGCTGCGAAGCGATCGCGCAACGTCGCACGCGCGGTGCTGGTCAACTGCGCCACGTCGTCGGTCGGCGGCATTCCCAACGTCTCAGTGAACAACTCCGCGATCTGGCCCTTCGTCTTGTGGATCGCGGGCGCGATGATGTGCGACGGCGTCTCGTGTGCAAGTTGAATGATGTACTCGCCGAGGTCTGTTTCCACCACCTGCATGCCTGCCGCTTCGAGCGCGTCGTTGAGGTGCGTCTCTTCGGTCGTCATGCTCTTGCTTTTGACGATCGTGCGCGCGCCGCGATCGAGTGCGAGTTTGCAGATTATCGTGTTTGCTTCGGCGCCGTCGTTCGCCCAATGGACCACCGCACCGCGCTGCTCCGCATTCGCGACAAACGTTTCGAGATAACGATCGAGATGCAGCAAAACTTCGTCTTTAATGGCGCGTGCGTAGGTGCGCAGATCTTCCCAGTTGTCCAGGCCTCGTGCGGCTTCCAGCCGGCGTTTGCCGAACAGCGACGTGGCGTTACGCAGGGCGCCGCGCAGTTGCGCGTCCGCCAGCGCGGCCTTCGCGTTCTCGTCAAACGTTTCGCTGCTCAGGTGATTCATTTACGTCTGAGACGCCAGTAGTTCAGCCAGATGCATGACCCGCACGCTCGATCGATTTCGTGAAAGACGCCCGCCGATTTGCATCAAACAACTCGCGTCGCCCGATACGACAGCCTGCACGCCGGAACGCTC
>JAICGQ010000089.1 GCA_025923035.1 Pyrinomonadaceae bacterium
AAGACGCGCGTCGGCGACGTGATCGGACGCGAGAGTCGCGGCACAGGGGGCGGCACCGGTTCCGGACAAGCCGGACAGGAAGCCGGCACTGATTATTACGAAGCCGAAGTGAACATCGACGAGATCGCCGCGCTCATCTTCGAAGACCTTCAACTTCCGTATCTTCAGGAAAAGGCCAAGAAAGCGGTCCAATCGCGCAAGACGCAGTTCAACGAGATTCGTCGCACCGGCGTCATCGCCAATCTCGACAAGCGCCGGATGATTCTCGAAAACATTCGTCGCAACGCGCGTGAAGGTAACCCACGCTTCGGCGACATCAAGAAGGAAGACCTTCGCTTCAAGACGTGGGAAGAGGTGATGCGTTACGAGTCGAACGCGGTCGTGATCGCGATGATCGACGTGTCGGGATCGATGGGTGAGTTTAAGAAATACATCGCGCGCAGTTTTTACTTCTGGATGGTGCGCTTTTTGCGGACGAAGTACGACAACGTCGACATCGTTTTCATTTCGCACCACACGGAGGCGAAGGAAGTCAGCGAGGAACAGTTCTTCACGCAGGGTGAATCGGGCGGAACCGTCGTGTCGTCCGCGTATCAGCTCGCGCTCGACATCATCAACCAACGTTATCGTCCCGCGGATTGGAACATCTATCCATTCCACTTCTCCGACGGTGATAACTACTACTCTGACAACGAAGAGGCTGTGCGACTCGCGGATGAACTGATCTCAACGTGCAACCTGTTCGGGTACGGTGAGATTGGCGAAGAAGGTTCGTCCAGTTATCGACGTTCGTCGGGTGCGCTGCTTTCGATCTTCACGGATCGTTTGCAAAACAAGGATCGGTTTGTCGGCGTGCGGATCGACGACAAGGAAGATGTGTATCCCGCATTGAAGCAGTTTTTTGGGAGACGGGGCATGGATACGCCGGTGCTGTCTGCGTCCTCTGTTTTAACGTAATGGAAGATCGCGAAATAAAAGAGCTCGAGACAGCAGTCGAGCAGATCTGGCAGATCGCGCAGGGTTTCGGACTCGATCCTTATCCGACAAATTTCGAGATCGTGCCGGCGACGGTGATGTACGAGGTTGGCTCCTACGCGCTTCCCGGTCGCTACTCCCACTGGACCTTCGGCAAGGCGTACCATCGCATGAAGACGATGTACGACTTCGGACTCTCAAAGATCTACGAAGTCGTTATCAACACCAATCCGTCGTACGGGTTTCTCCTCGAAACGAACAGCCCGATTCAGAACAAGATGGTGATTGCGCATGTGCTGGGCCATGTCGATTTCTTCAAGAACAATACCTACTTCTCGAAGACCAACCGGCGCATGGTGGAGAGCGTTTCGACGCACGCGCAGCGGATGATGGAGTATGAGTTCAAGCACGGCCGCAAGACTGTAGAACGTTTTCTCGACGCGGTGTTGGCGATTGAAGAGCACATCGATCCGTATTTCTTCATCAAGCGCGAGGTTACGGCCGAGGAAGAAAAGCGTCGCGCCGATCTGCGTCCGAGAGACGGGCGCTACGACGATCTTTGGCTGCTCGACAAGACGGAACGGGAAGCGCGTGCAACCGCCGCAGCGGGCGCCAAACACGACGATAAAGATCGCGGTTCGCGCGAGCGTCTGCCGGAAAAAGACCTGCTTTATTACCTCATGAAAAACTCTCCGAGTCTCGCGGCGTGGCAACGTGATGCGATCGCGATGGTCCATGAGGAGATGGAGTATTTCGTGCCGCAGATGCAGACGAAGATCATGAACGAGGGTTGGGCCAGCATCTGGCACGCCCGCATCATGCGCGCGCTCGATCTCACGGACAACGACCATATCGAGTTTGCGAATCTGCATTCGGGCGTTGTCTCGCCGCAAAAAGGTCAGTTGAATCCGTACTATCTTGGTTACAAGATCTACGAAGACATCGAGCGCCGCTGGAACGAACCGTCGCAACGCGAGCGTGAGAAGTTCAATCGTCCGGGGAAGGAAGGGCGCGACAAGATTTTCGAAGTGCGCGAACTGGATAACGACGTCTCGTTTCTGCGCAACTATCTCACCGAAGAGCTTTGCGAAGAGCTCGACTTGTTTGTGTTTGAGCTGATCGAAGAGGAAGAATGGACCATCACTGAGAAGCGTTGGGAGAGAGTGCGTGACCAGCTGGTCGCGAATATGACGAACTTCGGTTTTCCGTACCTGGAAGTCGTGGATGGCGACTACAACGGCAACCGCGAGCTCTATCTAAAACACCGTTACGAAGGCACCGAGCTCGACCTCCGTTACGGCCGCAAAGCGCTCGAGCACGTCTACACGCTTTGGGGCCGGCCTGTGCATTTGGAAACTGTGATCGATGAGGAGTCGACTGTGCTGCACTACAACGGCGACGAGCACGGCGAGGATTAGCTCATCTTCAACGCCTCACCTACCGTCGGATCGCGTCTGACACGCCAGATTTTCGAATCCAGGTAATAGTGAATGAAGGCGTAGCCCCACAGGAAGGAAATACCGAGCTGGACTGCGAACGAGGGTTGACCACTCTGCAAGGCGGTGTAACCAAGCATCTGTCTCGGTCCCTGGTACAAAATTCCAAAGAGGATTCCGAACGCGATGTAATACAGCACTCGACGGCTGATGAATTCCGCCGCGCCGTATCTTTCACGCGATTCGGGCTTGTACTTCTTGTTGTGAAACCAGATCAGCCGGTGATACTGGAAGTTGTGATAGATCGTCAGTATCGCGACGATGGCGATCGGCTTGTGCGGCATCGGCGTCAGCAAAACGATCCAGTGCATCGGAATGGCCGCCGTCAAAAGCAAATACTTCGGAACGTTCAACGGCTCGCCGGCAATCGCGCGTTGAATCTGTCGTCCTAACCAAACTACGAACAGCAAAACTGTTCCCGCCAGCAGAATCTTCGCGAAACCACTCACGCCCCCGCGCAACACCGCAGGTACACGCGCCATCGCTTCCGGATCGCGTGCGATAAACTCGACGAACGGATAGTTGAACGCAAACAGCAACAACAATCGATCAAGCGCGTTGTCGATCCGCGCGAGGTCGCCGTTCTTCTTTTTGTAGAGCACCATGAAACCGTAATGCTGCTTCACGAGGTGGTAATACGCCCACAACGCCGCGACGAAGAAAAACACAAAAGCCTGACCGGCAAGTACGAACAATGGACCAACTGCGAAGAACAGCAGCGAGCCCCACAACAGTCGCGCTCGACTCTTTCGTTCCGCCCGATCGAAGTACGTGCGCGAGAACGTGCCAAACACGTGTGGCGCATCGATCAAAATGGCCCACAACGCAACCATCGGCACCAGCGGCACGATGCCTTTCACGTACAACAACAGCAGCGCGTAGCTCGACACGACCGATCCAATAAACCAAACGAGATCGTCACGCGCACTGATCAACCATCGCAACGAGATCACGTTTGCGACCGGTTTGCTTATGATTTCGGCACTAGCAGCCATCGCCACAAAAAGGCACTTAAGAGAATTTGGTTTCGAACTGGCGGCATTTTATCATCGCCCCGGACCCGAGAAGAAAGCCAATGAACAAACAAACATTTCAAGCGCATCCCTGGCACGGCGTGAGTCCGGGCCCGCGCACACCCGAACTCGTCAACGCTTACATCGAGATCGTCCCTACAGACCCCGTCAAATATGAACTCGACAAATGGTCGGGACACTTGCGCGTCGATCGCCCGCAACGGTTCTCGTCCATGTGTCCAACGCTCTACGGTTTCATCCCGCAAACGTATTGCGATCGCGAAGTGGCCGAACTGTGCGAACAGCGCACCGGACGCACAGGCATCGAAGGCGACAAAGATCCGATGGACATCTGCGTCCTGTCCGAAAAGACGTTCGCTCACGGCGGTTTCTTCTTACACGCGCGTCCCATCGGTGGACTCCGCATGATCGACGGCCAGCAAGCCGACGACAAGATCATCGCCGTGCTCGAATCCGACCTCGCCTACGGTCGCATCGAGAATATTGACGACGTTCCCTCCGGCTTAGTCGATCGATTGAGACACTATTTTTTGAGCTACAAGCAGTTGCCGAGCGAGGAGCATAAGAAAGTCGAGATTACGGACGTTTACGGACGTCTCGAAGCACTCGACGTGATCACCAGAAGCTTGCGCGATTACGAGGAGGGGTTTGGACGTTAGATCCTCGAGACGGGCTCCGCAATCCCGCAGTGGGGACAAACCAAACCACGAAGCCCATCGTCTTCGACCCACTTTGCCAGAGGCGGTGGCGCGTTGCGATGAGCTTCGTGTTGCTGGTGATGATGTTGTTGTTTTCGTTCCGTGTTCGCCGCCGTGCAATGCTTACACAACCACCCATAGCCCAGATTGAAGAAGTGGGTGGTTTGGTGCACTAAAACCTCCTTCGAGGTTAACGACGCGAATCAGGTGATTCCATCAAGCGAACCGGCACCGACATCCGTTTTCCGTCACGCCAGATTTGCACCTGCACTGTTTGCCCGATCTGATACCTGTCGAGCACGCGGAAGAGATCGTCCGAGTTAGCGACCTTGTCGTTATTGATGCCGACGATGATGTCGCCGAGTTCCACGTCGCCCATTTCGGTTTGCTGGAACCCTCGCAGTCCGGCCGAAGCCGCACCGCTGCCACGAGCGACCTGGACGATCAATACGCCGTCAGATACCGGCAGGTCAACCTGATTTCGGATGGTTTCGACGTTGCGAGTGCTGATGCCGAGTTTCGGACGACGCACCGCGCCGTTTTCCAGAAGCTGTGGCACGACGCGTTTCGCAATACTCACCGGCACCGCAAAACCAACACCCGCCGAACTGCCGGACGGTGAAAGGATCTGCGAGTTGATGCCGATCATGCGGCCCCGCGAGTCGAGCAATGGTCCACCTGAGTTGCCGGGATTGATCGACGCGTCTGTTTGAATCGCGCCTTCGATCAACCGATTGTTACGCGCGCGGATTGGACGCTGGAGACCGCTGATCACGCCGGTCGTCAACGTGCGGTCCAAGCCGAACGGATTGCCGATCGCGAGCACTTTTTGGCCCACGACGAGTTTGTCCGAGTCGCCCATGGGAACGACGGTCAATGGACCAGCGGGTTTTTCAGTCAAACGAATAACGGCGAGGTCCGTGTCGGGATCGCCACCGACGACGATCGCCGGATAGTCTTTCTTGCCACCCATGCTGACCGAAAGTTTTTGCGCGCCGGCGATGACGTGATAGTTGGTCAGGATGTTTCCCTGCTGGTCCAGGATCGAGCCGGAACCCGAACCTTCCTGCGGTTCAACAAATCCGAAAAAATCGCGAGCGTATGAAGTTGAATGGATGAACACGACGCCGGGACTCAGCGTCCGGTACACTTCGATGTTGTTCTGTTCGTCAGTGACCGTCGAAGGATCGGCGATTCCGGCCGGCGGCGCTTCGGTATAAGCAGCTTCCGAAGGTTCGTAACGCTTCTGAAAGCGATCGAAAATCACTACACCTGCGGCTGCAAATAATCCTGAAATAAGGGCGATTATTAAAATCTGGCGGGCGGAAAGTCTGTACATAAATCCTCTTCCCTCTCGGAGTGAATAGTTGGCTGGCCCATTATATCCGTGTTTGGCCTAAGCGCGAAAAAACAGCAACACGGATTTAAAGCAATGGGATGCTCAAACCGAGCGCCACGCAGCCTGTTGCTACATGGACGAACATCAGCGCAACGTAGAGGGCCAGGACGAGCGTCATTCCGCGCTGCGCCAGCGTCAGGTGAGCGCAGCGGTAGAGGATGTAGGCGGCAGCGGCGCCGATCGCGATCTTGATCCCGAAGAAGGAGAATTCGCTGTGTTCGATCAAAGTCGCCATGAGCGCGTTTCCTTCGGTGGCGACGTTGAGGCGCACCCAAAGCAGTGTAAGCTGAGCATCGAGCCAGTTGAGAGAGAACAGGAGTAAGCTTTTGGAGAGTGGACCCATTGAAACCCCTCGCGCTCCGGCCGTCCGGTTTCGGCAAACGTTGTTAAACCCTTCCCCTAATACGCCAGAACCCTCGAGGCCTGTCGCTTCGAGGGTCCTTGACGTCACGGGAGGAACGAGACTCGTTCTTATGCTTAATACAAACGTTGAATCCTCGGGCTGTTCCTGAAACTGATGAACAGATCGATTGCCGAATCACTGCGCGAAGCCGCGGACGCCTTGCAGGCCGGTGGCGTGCCGGACGCGCGTCGCGAAGCAGGATCGCTGCTTTCGTTCGTAATCGACAAAGATCGTACGTTTCTGATCAGTCACGCTGAAGATCTTCTCGACGACACGTCGTTGGAGCGCTTCCGCGAAGTAGTGGCGCGGCGCGCTGAGGGCGAGCCGCTTCAGTACATCACTGGAGCGCAGGATTTCTACGGTCGCGAGTTTCGGGTGACGCCGGACGTGCTTATACCACGTCCCGAGACGGAGTTGCTGGTCGAAGCGGCGTTGGAGGTTTTGGACGGTGTTTCGGCGCCGTTGATTTGCGACGTCGGGACGGGATCCGGCTGTATCGCTGTGACGTTGCTGTGCGAGCGACGCGATGCGCGCGCGGTCGCCGTTGATGTTTCAGAGGCGGCGCTCGCGGTTGCCGCAGAAAATGCGCGGCGGCATGGAGTTGAGGAACGAATTGCTTTTGTGCTTTCTGATTGTTTTGCAGCCATCGATTCTGAATTTGATTTGGTTGTGTCTAACCCACCGTACGTCTCGGCGAACGCAGTAGCGGGATTGCAGCGAGAAGTCAAAGACCACGAACCGCTGATTGCTCTATCGCCTGGCACGGATGGGCTGAGCGTGATTCGACGTTTACTTCACGACGGACCGGCTGTCCTGAAGCCGAACGGCTACCTGATCATGGAGATCGGATTCGATCAGGGTGAAAGAGTGCAGGATCTAATCAATCCCGAAACATGGCGTTTGGTGGAGATTCGCCCCGATCTACAAAGCATTCCGCGCATCGTCGTCGTCCGGCGCGTCTAGTTTTCCTGTCACAAGCCTCGCACCTGCGGTGTATATCGTCCAGAAGCCACTTAAACGAACGAAAACGAACCCCAGACGAATGAAGGAGACCGAAGCCATGTTCAGGTTTTTAGGGCGAACTCTGTTAGTCGCCGCCTTGGTTGCATTGGCGGGCCTTTCTGTGCTCGCGCAACAAAAGGGCGGCATGATGACTTGCCGTGATAACGGTTGGTACAACGACAAGTTAGAAGGAAACTGCGAGATCCGCGAACAAACGCTCGCCATGAGCGGCGCGCCGATCGCCATCGACGGAAAGCAGAACGGCGGCATTTCCGTTAAAGGTTGGGACCAGAACCAGGTGCTCGTGCGTGCTCGCGTGCAAACCGGCGCGCCGACAGCCGCTGAAGCTGCCGATCTGGCGAGACAGATCAGGATCGAGACCAGTGGCGCGAAGATCTATGCGAACGGTCCCGAGAGCCGCAAGAATTATCACTGGGACGTGAGTTATGAAGTGTTCGTCCCACGTCGTGCAGACCTTTCGCTCGAAACACACAACGGCGGCATCGTGATCTCCGACGTCAATGGCAAGATCGAGTTCACCGCGCTTAACGGTGGCGTGGTGTTGCGGAAAGTCGGTGGCGCGGTTCGCGGTTCGACGACCAACGGCGGATTGGTGGTTGAACTCAGCGGCGATCGGTGGGACGGTGAAACACTCGACGTACGGACCACCAACGGCGGCGTCGTGCTGTCGGTCCCGGAAAACTATTCGGCCAAACTGGAAACAGGGACCGTGAACGGCAGCATCAACGTCGATTTTCCGGTGACCGTCCAGGGCAAGATCAACAAAGAACTCGCCGTGAACCTCGGCTCCGGCGGCGCGACGGTTAAAGCGATGACGACCAACGGCGGCGTGCGCGTGAAACGCGTCGGCGCCGGCACCGATTATTAATCGTTATTAGTCTCACCTACACGAGCCACGGATTAAACGGATCTGTATAATCTGTGGCTCGTGGACAAATTTCGCATCACTGGTGGCCGGGCGCTGCACGGTCGAGTGTCAATCAGCGGCGCCAAGAATTCCGCCCTGCCCTGCATGGCGGCGGCCTTGCTCACGTCTGAAACCGTTACCCTTCACAACATCCCCTACGTCCGCGATATCATCACGCAGCGACGGCTGCTGGAAGACATCGGCGCGACCGTCCTGACTCCCGAACTCCGCACCCACAAGATCACTGCCGCGCACATCGAACTCTTCGAAGCGCCGTACGAGCTGGTGAAAACAATGCGCGCCTCGGTGCTGGCGCTTGGTCCATTGCTCGCGCGCTTCGGCAAAGCGAAAGTGTCGCTTCCCGGCGGCTGCGCGATCGGCACACGTCCGATCGATCTGCACCTGTCAGGTTTTGAAAAACTCGGCGCGCAGGTGCGACTCGAATCCGGCAATGTAGTCGCACGCGCTCCGAGCGACGGGCGACTACGTGCAGCGGACGTTGAGTTCAATAAAGTCACCGTCACAGGAACGGAAAACCTCATGATGGCGGCGACCCTCGCACGCGGCACCACAACGCTGCGCAACTGCGCTCGCGAACCGGAGATCGTCGATCTCGCCGAGTTGCTGAACAAGATGGGCGCTCGGGTGAACGGCGCGGGAACGGAAACGATCCAGATCGAAGGTGTCGAGGCGCTCGGCGGCGCGGAACATACGATCATCCCCGATCGAATCGAAACCGGAACTTTCATTGTCGCGGCGGCGATCACGAAGGGTCAGCTCGAGATTAAAGACTGTCGACCGGATCATTTGCGGGCTGTGATCGCGCAGTTGCGTGAAGTTGGCGTCGTCGTCCAGGAAGTTAATCCGACGACGCTGGAAGTCACGTGTTGTCGTGAAGGGCTTTCAGCCGGGAACGTTTCGACGGCGCCGCATCCGAGTTTTCCCACTGACATGCAGGCGCAATACATGGTGTTGATGACGCAGGCGCGTGGTCGATCGGAGATCGTCGAGACTGTTTTCGAGAATCGATTCATGCATGCGTCAGAGTTGCAACGTATGGGGGCGCAGATTCAAATCGACGGCAGCAGCGCGATCGTCGAAGGTGTAACGCCGCTTACCGGCGCGCGCGTCATCGCTTCTGACTTGCGTGCGTCTGCGTCGCTCGTCCTGGCGGGATTGATCGCAAGCGATGAGACGTTGATCGATCGCGTGTATCACATCGATCGCGGGTACGAGAAGATCGAAGCGAAGTTGCGCGCGGTGGGCGCGAATATTGAACGACTCACGTCGCCTGTGACGGCGAGTCTCGTTCAGGGATCAAACGCGGATTAAGGAGCTTAGCCAGATGTCCGAAAAGAGTTGCTTGTTTTGCAGGATTATCGCTGGGGAGATCGCTGGCGATTTGTTACACCAGGACGACAAGTGTGTGGTGCTTCGGGATATCAATCCGCAGGCGCCGCTGCACGCCCTGGTAATCCCGCGGGAGCATCTCGAATCGCTCGACGACGCTTCGCAAAAAGATGAAGCGTTGCTCGGACATTTGCTGCGAATCGCGGCGCGCGTCGCTAACGAACAAGATCAAGCCGAAAATGGCTACCGCACCGTTATCAATACCGGCGCCGGCGCCGGCCAATCCGTCTTCCACCTGCACGTTCACGTGCTTGCGGGTCGCCCAATGCACTGGCCTCCAGGTTAAACGCGGATTTTCTTAATCACGCTTTCGGCGCAACGGCGCGCACAGCCTCGGAAACGCCCGCTTCGTATTTCTTGAAATTCTCGTTGAAACGGCGCGCCAGATCGGTCGCCTGACGGTCGTAGGCGTCCTTGTCTTCCCACGTGTTGCGTGGCTGCAGGACTTCGTTCGGAACTTCAGGACACGACACCGGAACCCCAACTCCGAAAATCGGATCCGGTCTCGTTTCGACCTCTGCCAGCGACCCGTTAAGAATCGCGCGAATCATGGCCCGCGTGTAACTGATCTTCATCCGCTGGCCCACGCCGTATGGACCACCACTCCAACCAGTATTGACCAACCAGCACGCCGCGTTATGCTTCGCCATCTGCTTGCCCAACAGGTCGGCATAGACACCGGGATGCAACACCATGAACGGCGCACCGAAACACGTCGAGAACGTCGCTTCCGGTTCTTTGATTCCCTTCTCCGTGCCCGCAACTTTCGCCGTATAGCCGGAAAGAAAGTGGTACATCGCCTGCTCCGGACTGAGCCGCGCGACCGGCGGCAGCACGCCAAACGCGTCCGCCGTCAACATGATGATGTTGCGCGGATGACCGGCGCGTCCTTCGGGAACTATGTTCGCAATGCTGGTAAGCGGATACGAAGCGCGGGTGTTTTCAGTCTTGCGCGCGTCGTCGAGATCGATCTGCCGCGTCACCGGATCGTAAACGACGTTCTCGAGAATCGTGCCAAACATTCGCGTCGTGCGATAAATATCCGGCTCGGCTTCCGCCGACAGCTTGATCACCTTCGCATAACATCCGCCTTCGAAATTGAAGACGCTATTGTCGGACCAGCCATGCTCGTCGTCGCCGATCAAACGTCGTTCAGGATCGGCAGAAAGCGTCGTCTTGCCCGTTCCCGATAGACCAAAGAAGATCGCCACGTCGCCTTCAGCGCCGACGTTCGCGGAGCAGTGCATGCTCATCACGTCGCGTTGCGGCAGCAGGTAATTCATGATCGTGAACGCGCTCTTCTTCGTTTCGCCTGCGTACGACGTGCCGCCAATCAACACGAGACGCTGGCTGAAGTCCATCAGGATGAACGTTGGCGAGCGAGTGCCGTCGCGTTGTGGATCGGCTTGAAAGCTGGGAAAGTTGATGATCGTGAACTCTGGCTTGTGCGGCTGCGTCTCTTTCGTGTTACTGATGAACATCGTGCGCGCAAACAGCGAATGCCACGCGAGTTCGTTGATCACGCGAATCGGCAAACGGTAATTTGGATCGGCGCCGACGAACGTGTCCTGCACGAATAGATCGCGACCCGTTGCATGGGCCATCATGCGATCTTTGAGCGCGTTGAACTTGTCTTGCGGAAAATCTTTGTTAACGTCGCCCCAGAACACTTTGTCTTCACTGCCGGGTTCGCGCACGATTGCTTTATCTTTCGCAGCGCGGCCGGTGTGTTCGCCGGTGTCGACGATGATGTTGCCGTGGTCTGACAGAACGCCTTCGTTGCGGCGTGCGATCTCTTCGTAGAGTTCGGGTGTATTGAGGTTCCAGTAAACACGTGCGGGCGCAACGATGCCGTATTGGTCCAATTCGAATGCTGTGTTTTTGCGGCCCAGGTGTTTAGTGGTGCTTTCAGTGCGAGTGGAAGCCATTAAGTCGTCTCCAATTCAAGGGGAAACCGTGCGCGGGTCGTTTGACTACTCTTCGGCAGCCTGGCGCTGTTCGGCGATTTGACGGACGGCGTCGGCGAGATCGCGGGCGGCGCGTTCGATGCGATCTGCGGCCATTTGCAGGGAGTCGACCTCGTCAGGGGAACGCAAGGCGACGACGGCGAGTGCTGCGTCGACTTCGTCTCTCAAACGGTTTGCCTCATTCTCTGTTTCTTGTTCTGCGCGGGATTTTTGTGAAGCTGCGGCCTGCTGGTTCATGCTAGAAGTCATTTCAAAAATTATGATTGCAAGTGAAACTTATGCTGGCGTTAGATTTTTTTATGCCAGGCAGGTAAGTCTGACATTTGCGGATGATTCAGGCAAGTGCTCGTTTGGCTTTTGTAAACACTGCGAACAAAGTCCTCTTTTCTGATGAAAAATAGTCGACCTGATAAGGGATCGTTCACTGCTCGGGAGTGGAAGCTGATCGAGCGGCTGAATACGCCGGCGAAGGTGCAGCGTTATTTCAGTTCGCTGCCGTATAACTGGGAACTTAATGGCGGGACGATGCGATCGTTTCGCTCAGTGCTGCGAAAAAATGAGGCGCACTGTCTGGAGGCGGCCGTGGGCGCGGCTGTGATCCTCGAGCAGCATGGATACCCGCCGCTACTACTGGATCTGGAATCGGTGGATTTGTTGGACCATGTGATTTTTGTTTTCAAGGAGAATGGCGGTTGGGGATCCGTCGCGCGTTCACGCGACATTGGGTTGCACGGACGCAAACCGGTTTATCGATCTTTACGCGATCTGGTGTGGAGTTATTTCGATCCTTACGTCGACTTCTCGGGGAGGATTAAGGCTTACGCCCAGACGAGTCTCTACGACCTCGGCGCCTACGACTGGCGTTTCTCCCGGCGCAACATGACCAAAATCGAAAACCACCTCCGCTCCATCCCCCACAAACCCCTCCCTTCCTCCAACTCTCGCTACCAAAAACTCCTCACCCGCTACCACGCCTACAAAAAACGCTATCCTGATCGCTCCCCACGCTACTATGACAGCCGCGCAAACTGGATGCTATAATGCGCCAACCCACCCACTGAAACCTCAACGGAGTCAAAAGAATATGACTTGGGTCAATATGTCGCCTCTAGTTAAGACATACACGCTCGAGGAGTTTTGGGAACTCCCTGAGCCGCCAGATCACTCAAAAATTGAATTAATCGCAGGAGTCCTCTACATGACACCTCCTCCTGAAAAACCTCACGGGAAAGTGGTTAGCCGCATTAATCGGTTGCTATCTGATCATCTGACGAAAACAGCCGACCAGGGCACAATCTATTTACCGCGACATGGAATCTCGATCACGCCGAATACGTGGCTCGAGCCAGACCTCTCCTATATCTCCGCAGAAACCGAGGCGCAGAGTACGAGTAGGTACCACACAACTGCGGATCTCGTTGTCGAAGCCATTTCACCGGGTTCTGCGATCTACGATCGAAATACCAAAGCCGACACGTATGCAGTACTTGGCGTGAAGGAGCTATGGCTTGTGGACGAATTTGAGGGACTCATCGAAGTTCGAGTACTTAGAGGTGATTCTTACCAATCACAAGTGTTAGAGCGTGAGGATCGATTGAGCTCGACCGTCCTTGCCGGATTAAGCTTTAAAGTTCGCGATGTCTTCGAAGACTAGCCGTGGGCGGATTCGAGGGGTGGGAGGCGTTTGAAGCGGGCGTCGAGCAGCATGTGGATGATGACGGCGGTGATGATGATGGCGCCGCCCATGAGGGCCCAGCGCGAGGGGCGCTCGGCGAGTACGAGAAAGACCCACACGGGATTCAGGACCGGTTCGATGTAGCAGATGATTCCCGCGTCCACTGACCTCACGCCGCGGGCCATTCCAAGCGTGAACAAGACGTACGAAACACCGAGCTGGATAACACCCAAATACATCACGCTCAACAAATCGTGACGTCCGATACTCGACAGCGCCGCTACTCCCCACGGCGCGCAGATGAGAACGCACAAAAGATTCCCGTAGATCACTGACGAAGCGCGGTTGACTTCCCGCGCCTTCGGATGTCGCAGCAACAGGAAATACAGCGCGAAGAAAAACCCGGACGTGAGCGCCATCACATTTCCGCTAACGTCCTGCGGCCGCAGTTGTCCAACGAAAAACAGCGCCATGCCGCCGATACAAACCAACACCGTGATCAGATCGCGCCCGCGAAACTTCTCCTTGTAGACAATCGGCTCGAGAATCAACATGTAAACCGGCGCGGTGTACTGAAGAAAGATCGCATTCGCAGCAGTCGTCTGCTTCGTCGCCATTACAAACAGTATAACGAGCACCGCGTACAGGATCGCCGCAGCAGCAGTCAGACCGTTTAGACCAAAACCCTCACGCCGCGTTACCAGCGCGACCGTAAAAAGCGCGAAAAAAGCTCGATAAAAAGAGAGTTCGAGGCCGGAGAGTGAGGTCCACTTGATGAAAAGCCCGCCGGTGCTCCAAAGCAGCGCAGCCGCAAGCACGAACATTAATGGTGACGCGAACGTGCCGCGCGCTTTCCGATCGACATCCGTGTTCACGGATTGTTTTTCAAGCCTTTTAGATATTTTCCAAACACACCATTCCAGGGCGGAATCACGATCGACACCGCGCCATGCGTCTGCGCCTGGCAAGCCAACCGGATCAACGGCTTCGGCTCAGTGGTATCGATGTAGCCAAACTCCTTGATCTTCTTTCCTTCGCGCGCCGCCACGTCCGACAGCTTCTCCGCCCCGCCAAGAACCCCAACCCAGCACGTTCCGCAAGACGCGGAGCGGCACTCGACCGGAATCGGTCCCTCGACTCGCCTGGGATCGATCTCACGCCAGTTGCGCGAGCGATCGTCAGCGGCGCCCCACGCCAGATCCTGCACGTGATTCATGCGATACGTCGCGCGGTCGTCGTTTTCGTCGTACGTAACGGTCCACTTCTTGTTCACCGTGCGCAGGAAACCAAACATTCCCTGACTATCGTCTTTCGCACGATCACGCAGCACCTGCTCCGGCGACTTTCGCGCATGTGCTCGATCGATCAGCATCTTGCCGGGGGCTTTTTCAAACGCCTCGAAGCCCGCCTGCTGAGCAGTCATAAACGCCACCGCCGTAATGCCGACGGTCAACGAGCGGTCTGTCTTAACCTGCCGCGCCACGTCCTCCGCCACCGCCAAAATCTGATCCGGCAACGACCCTTCAAACGATGCCGCACGCGCCTGCTCTTCGACCGCCTTCTTCACTTCCGGCCAGTAGCGATGGCCGTAAAGAAACGTATGGGACGAGTCGATCTGATCCTTCAACGAGTACGTGCCCTGCATCAACACCCGTTGCCGCAACGTCTCCGGGTCTTCAGCCTGCTGCAGCGCCTGAAACAACGCCACCGGG
>JAICGQ010000090.1 GCA_025923035.1 Pyrinomonadaceae bacterium
CAGGACTTCGAGCAGCGTCTTGTGCGGGGCGAAGGCGACTTCGACGTGTTCGCCGTTGAGTGTAAACCCGATCTGTTTCTTACTGTGGAGCGGCACCGTCTTTCTTCTTGACCTTATTCAAAATCGTATTGTCGATCAACCGCGTCTTGCCGATGTAGGCGGCGACGGCGATCAACGTTGGCTTTTCCTCAATGCGATCGACCTTTTCCAACGTTTCCGTGTCGGTGATCGCGACGTAATCGAGTCGCGCGCGCGGCTCTGCTTCAACCGTTGTGCGAATCAAGTCTGCGAGACGTCCCGCGCTGCGTTCGCCTTCCTTGAACGCATTCTTCGCTTTGATGAGCGCGCGGTGAATCACCGCCGCCGACTGTTGTTCGTCATTCGTCAGGTACAGGTTACGCGACGAGATTGCGAGTCCCGAATCTTCACGCACGATCGGCAATATAACGATCTCGGCATCGAACGCGAGATCTCTAACGAGTCGACGAATAACCAGCGCCTGTTGCGCATCTTTCTGTCCGAAGAAGGCAAAATCGGGTCGCACGGTATTCAGGAGAATCGTGACCACAGTCGCAACGCCGCGGAAATGACCCGGACGCGACGCGCCTTCGAGTTGCTCTGAGAGTCCTTCGACGTTGACGTAAGTCGAAAACCCGCGCGGGTAAATTTCTTCAACCGTCGGCGCGAAAATGTAATCGACGTTGTAATCCGTCAGCAGCGCAGTATCTTTGGTCAGATCGCGCGGGTAGTGTTCGAAGTCCTCGCCTGGTCCAAATTGCGTCGGATTCACAAACACCGAAACAACCACCACGTCGCACATTCTTCTCGCTTCACGAACGAGGCTCAGGTGTCCTTCGTGCAAAGCACCCATCGTGGGAACGAGTCCGATGGTCTTGTCCTGTTCACGGCGGATTTTGCGCGCGACGGAAGTCATGCGCTGACGGCGGTTGATGATCTCCATAGTTTTGAGGTTGGAATCAGGACTTCTCGCCTTTTGAGTTTCTCGCGGGGATCTCGATGTCTAGCTCTTCTGCGGTCTCGGCGGGTAGACCATACGATTCCGATTGCGAAGGATAAGTGCCGTTGCGAACGTCGTCGGCATACCTGCTGACGGCATCGGTCATCACTTCGCGCAGATTTGCATAAGGCCGAACAAAGCGGGCCTGCTTGCCAAACGACAGACCAAGCATGTCATGTATGACCAGCACTTGAATATCACAGTGAACACCGGCGCCGATACCGATCGTCGGGATGCTGATGCTCTCGGTGATCAACTTCGCGATCTCGCGCGGCACCACTTCCAGCACGACTGCAAACGCGCCCGCGTCTTCCAGCGCCTTCGCGTCGTCGAGTAACTGCTGCGCGGCCTGGGCCGTCTTGCCCTGCACGCGATACGCGCCGAGCTGGTTGATCGACTGCGGCGTCAATCCGATGTGGCCCATCACGCTGATCTCTTCGTCGACCAGCCGTTTGACCAGGTGTACACGCTTGTGACCGCCCTCGAGTTTGATCGCTTCCGCACCGCCTTCTTTAACGAGGCGAAGCGCATTGCGGACCGCATCGTCGTCGCCCGTGTGAAATGTTCCGTAAGGCATGTCGGCAACGAGCAATGCGCGTTGCACGGCGCGCCGGACGGCCTTCAGGTGGATCAGAATCTCTTCCAGCGTTACAGGTACCGTGTTGCCGTATCCGAGCACGACATTGCCCAGGCTGTCGCCGACGAGGATGACGTCGATTCCAGCTTCGTCGACGATGCGCGCGGTCGGGTAATCGTACGCTGTCAAACAAACCAGCCGTTCGCCTCGTTGTTTGCTGGATCGCAAAGACGGGGCACTAACCTTCTCCGGACGTTCAGGCTTCAGGTAAGGCATTTTTAGCTCTCTTTACACCACGATTTGTGGACAATTGAATTGCCAGAAAGACGGAAAGTCAGGCTATGTCGCGGGCGTGATAACAAGTGCGGGCATTATAACGGCAATCAGATTTTTTAGCACTTCCAACGTGTCACGGATGATTTGTCGTTGGTGTTCGCCAATAGTTCGCCGATCGACTTGCCGAGCACGGGATGAACAAGCGTCGGAACGAGTTCGTTCAGAGGGACGAGGACGAACCGTCGGTGGTGCAAACGCGGATGCGGAAGCGTGAGAAACTCCGTTTCCACTCGCGCGTCTTTACAGATCAGCAGGTCGAGATCGATCGTACGCGGACCCATGCGAATCTCGCGTTTCCGGCCGAGCGAGTACTCGATGCGCAGCAGCCGCGCCAGCACCGTTTCGGGCGAGGGAAGCGTCGATCCGCGCAGTTCGGCGACCATGTTGAGAAACGACGGTTGGTGCTCGTTTTCAACTGCTTCGGTTTCGTACACGTTCGAGAGGCGGATCACGTCGAGTCCGGCGTCGAGCATGCCGCGCACTGCGCACAGCAGGTACCCGGCGCGGTTGCCGAGGTTCGAACCCAGTCCGACGTATGCGTTTTGGATCATCTTTGAGCTTTGTGCTTTGTTCTTGGTACTTTGTGTTAGTGGTAGAAGCAAAGTAGCCAGCTACAAAGTACCAAGCACAAAGTACTAAGAACAACCTGGAAATGTCGCAACTCGGCACACTCATCTGGTTAAAGTGGAAACTGCTGCGCAATTCGCTGCGGTCCGGTAAAGCCGTCGTAAACAAACTCGCGACGGTGCTGGGCATGCTCGCGGCCCTCGCGTTGTCGCTCGTGGTGGCGATCGCGTTAGGCGGCGCCTCTTACGCACTCACGAACCCGGACCTGATCGGCGAAGTTCTCAAGCGAAGTTCCAAAGGCGAGATCTCGGTTGCCGCGTCGACTGAATTCATCTTCTTTTCGGTGCTTGGATTTCTGTATCTGATGTGGGCCACGGTGCCGTTGAGCATCGGCGGCAGCAAGCAGTTCGACGCAGGCAAGATGCTGATGTATCCGATCACGCTGCGCAAACTGTTTGCGGTTGATTTCCTCAGCGAGTTCACGACTCTACATTCGATATTTGCAGTGCCGGCAATGTTTGCGATCGCTATCGGCGCGGGTTTGGGGTCGGGCCAACCAGGGCTTGCCTTGATCGGCGCGATACCGGCGACACTCTTCGGCGTCGCGCTTTCCAAATTCCTTTCGACGACGATCGGAATGATGTTGCAAAGAAAACGCGGTCGTGGCGAAACGATCGTGGCGCTGCTCGGCGCGGTCGCTGGAATCAGTGGTGCGCTTGCCGGACAGGTCGCGCCGATTTTGTTTCGGCATGCCGAGTCGTTGCGTTCGTTGCGTTGGACGCCACCGGGAGCGGCGGCTGTTCTCTTCACTGGCGCCGCGAGTAACCCGCTTGACTACGCACTGGCTTTGGTCACGCTTACGGCTTATACGATCGTCTTGATCAGCGCCACATACTGGGTTGCGCGTCGTGCTGCGCTCGGCCTCACCGGACGCCAACGACGCAAAGTGACCGCGGATGCCGAAACGAAACTTCCGGTCTACGCCGGATGGCAACTGCCGCTGTTGTCGTCACAGCTTTCGGCGATCGTCGAGAAAGAGCTTCGCTACGCATTCCGCAACGCGCAGATACGAATGATCACGCTCATGCCGCTGATCCTGATCGTCGTCCGCTTCTACAACCGCAGCCGGATGGGCGACTTGAAATCGTCGGCGCAAGCGGGCCAGTTTGTCATGTATCTTTCGGGGTTGATGGCGAGTGGCGGCGTGCTTTACGTGTTTCTGATCCTGAGCGGGCTCTCGGCGAACGGATTTTCATTCGAAGAAGGCGGCATGCGCAGTTACATCCTGTCGCCAGTCGACAGACGCACGATACTGATCGGCAAGAACATCGCAGTCACGACTGTGGCGCTGGTGTTTTCCGTCGCGCTGCTGATCTTGAATGCGATCGTCTTTCAAGACACCTCCGCCGGCGACGTGCTGTTTGTGACGCTGAGTTTCGTCGTGTTTGCGACGATCATGGCGATCTACGGAAACTGGACGTCGATTCGTTTTCCGAAGCGTATGATGTTTGGGAAGCGAATGAACGTTTCGGGAGTCGCTGGACTGCTGCTGATTCCGCTGATCGGCGTGCTTGGTGGACCGCCTTTTCTCGCAGCCGCGGCGGGTTACTTCAGCGGCAGCGTCTACGTTGGCTACGCAACGCTGGCGCTGCTCGCGTTCATCTCAGTTTTGGTCTATGCCTTTGTCATCAACGCGCAGGGCCGCGATCTAGCCCGGCGAGAAATCGATATACTCGAAACGGTGCGAGAACCGTCCGATGAATAGGCTGGCCGTTTTACCGGTGTTACACTACGCGGACTAACGCCATGGCTCGCAGAAGATTTCGCAGCAACCAGCGGCACGAACCTACTACCGAGCGTTCGTTCCAGGAATACATCCTCTCGACTCCTGCTCCCCAAACTTCGAGAACCGAACTACTACGGCTGGTCCGCGGCGGCGAGGACACGTATCTCGAACTTAAAGTAAAACTCTCGAACACGGAAAAGATCGCGCAGGAGATCGTCGCGCTGGCGAACACCGGCGGCGGCGTGATCGTGTTTGGCGTCAACGACCAGATGCGCGTTGAAGGTGTGGACGATCCTGAGCGAGTGCAGGAAGACCTGGTACGGATTTGTCGCGAGGAGGTCCAACCGGCGCTGGTGCCGTATATCGACCGCGTCGCGCTCGACAATGGGCGTCGCATCGTCGCGCTGGAAATCGAAACCAAACGCCGGCCATATCGCACCCGCGACGGGCGGTTTTACCTGCGAATCGGCGCGGAAAAACGTGAAGCGTCGCGCGAAGAGATCTCGGCGCTGCTCGACGAGGCGCGCCCGCTGCGCTACGAAGCCGTACCGGCGCTCGGCGCGACGATGGCCGACATTGACGAAGCGCATCTGTGGAGTTACTTGCGCGAGTTTGAAGGCGGCGCTTTTGAAGAGGCGACGGTGGTTGGTTATCCGACGAGTGAAGTGCTCGAGCGCGACCTGCTGTTGGCAACGAGCGACGGGCATGACGTCGTCCCGACGGTCGCCGGATTGCTGCTTTTCGGGCGTGATGAACGCGCCGGGGAATTGCTGCCGCGCGCGGCGGTGACTGCGACGCGCTTTTCGGGTGATTCGCCGCAGTCGCCGGTAATCGAGCGAGTTAAAGTCACGGGAAGTTTGTTGTCGATTTATGAGACGTTGATGCGTTTCGTGAGTCGTTACTGCGATCTACGCGACCAGCGGCCGCGGACGCTGGCGGAAACGGTGGTTGACGAATCGCCGGTTCCCGCGCGGGCCAACTATCATCGCGGCGTCGTGTCGGAAGCGATTGCCAATCTGCTGGCCCATCGCGATCTCGCGTTGCGCGACCTGCCGAGCCGGTTGCACGTCTTCGATCACTCGTTGGAGTTTGTTAATGCGCGGAGGAGTGTTGGTTTCTCGCCGGTGGCGCAGAAGGCGATTCGCTATGGAATGCCGCAGCGCTTAAATCCGCAACTGCATTCAGCACTCACGAGCGCAGCCTACGGATTGAAACTCCCGCTTCGTGGCCTACCCGCATTGCTGCGCGAGAGCAAGCGGTTTTCTAATCGCAAAGCCGAGATCGTCTCATTCAACGATGAGTTTCGACTCCGGATCTATGGCGTTTAGCCCGCGGATTTTACTTCGAGCCCTTTTCCTGCTTCTCGGGCTTGGGTGAGTTGTAGTATTGACGCGCCTGGATCACGTACTCTTTGTCGTCGTACGTCCCATCGCCATCGACGTCCACACTGACTTTCAGCTTGTGTTGCTTTCCGTCGCGAACGTCGCCGGGGTTGAAGGCGAGACTGTACTGACTACGCAGCAGCGCGTTGATACTGCCCAGCACCTTCGGCAACTCGCCTTCAAAAGTGACCGGGAAATAAGCGCCGCCCGTTTCCTTTGCGAAAGTATTCAACGTGTTGTCCGCCTGCAGCCAACTCATCCGGCCAGGCATACCAAACACGCCATCCGTCGCCGGCAGCGAATCGCCGTATTTCTTCTTGAACATGTTGCCGGTGCCGATGATGTAAACCGGAACGCCGGAATTCTGCAGAATCTTACGCGCGTTGTCGTAGTTGATCTTGCTGAACGTGTCGAGTCCGGACGCGACCAGGATCACCGCGCGGCGGCGTCCCTGAACCGACGCGAGTCCCGCGTAATCTGCCTTGTCAGACTTCGAATCCTCGAGCACGACCGCGTCGCCGCGTCCACCCTGGAGCACAAACTTCAACGCGTCAAACAGGTTCGTTTCCCGAAATGCCGGCGTGTTCCGCAACAACAAGCTAACCACCTGCTGCAGCCGACTCGGATCGTTCGTGAAGTCGGTCAACGGAGTCGGACGAATATCGAAAGCGACAACTGTCACGTAGTCGTCCGGCGGCTTGATGAACTGCGACAGAAACATCGCCGTAGGGCGAATCACTTCGTAAGTTCCCGGTTCGTAACCACCGCTCTGCGCGTATCCGAAATACTCCGACCACTTGCTGTATTCGATCACCATCGCCACCGTGATTGGCGCTTCGGGCGTGGAGAAGTTGGTAATCGTTTGTTGCGTGCCGTCCGAGTACACGGCGAAGTTTGGTTTTTTCAGACCGGTAACGATCTGGCCGCTCTTCTTGTGATAGACGACCGCGTCGATGTTGACGATCTGGGTCGAGATGCTGACCTTCTCGATGTCCTTTGGCGCGGCTGGTTCCAGATCTTTGGGCAGCGGCTCCTGCTCGCCTTCTTTCGTTGGCGTTTCGCCGGGACGTTTGTTCTTTTTCTCATTCGACGTCGGCGGTTGCCGGCGCGACTGCGACTGTCCCGGATGCACGTACAAACCGAGAATCAGCAGGCATGAGAGAACGACACCAAAAAGCGGATATGCGCGACTAAATCTCATAGTATTCAACTCCCGAGGACAAGCAAGGAAGGTCAAAGGGTCTGATGCGAGCGCAGTTACCCACGTTTACCGCGCTTTAATCCGTTTCCGCGGAAACGGATTTATAACACCACCCGTTTTACCGCCCTAACGGCCGCTGGCTTCTGCTTCGATTACAATGTCGTAGCTGCCGGTATTATCTGTCAAGTCGCCCTCGTTGACACCCAAAAACAGCACGCCATCGCGTTGCGCCACAAACTCCCGGCGCGGACCAATCAGGATGAACTCGTCGTTGTCGTCGCCGATGACGGCGATCAGCGCCCCCGTCTGCTCATTGCGCATTAACTTGTCGTTATCGTTAATGTTGGCAACACCTCCAGGCGTCGAGAAGCGTCCGCGCCCGAGTGACACGCGACCAGACGCGCTGATGCGTAGCCGCTGTCCTTTACGAACGACGAGACCGCTATTTGTCCATCCGTTAGTGGAGGCGTCCGCTTTCACGCCGACCTTGATCGTAAAGAAAGTCGGCGCTGCCGCTGAACTATTTGGCGAGTCGATTCGCGGGTCCGACGCAGTCGGTTCGGGATCGTTCCGGCGATTGTTTATCGGCGGGGGATTGTTACGCGCCATACTGCTGTCGTCAGTCGCAGAAGGACCGGAGCCGGAATCGAACTCGATCGACTCGACGTCCTCGACGTAAACAGTAGTTTGACCGCGCCTGCCTCTGGCATTACCGCCGATCAGGATCGTGAACTGCTGGTCCTTGAAGCCAATCACCTGGCCGCGAATTACACTCCCGTCCTTAAGACGAATTGTATCGGCGAATAAAGGGGTGACCAGGGAGAGGAGCAGCAAAACGGAGAGCAGAAGTCGAAATGTTATCTTCATGATACTTCTCCCTTTTTGGGGCATTCCGTTGGACGAGGTTTAGCAAGACTCGAATGCTTTTGCAAGCGGGGGAGGGCAGCGCGTCCGGGCATCGGATGCCCTCATTAAGGCAAAGGTTGCGGTCTCGAATCGTGTGCAGGTTTGGTGATGGCCGCGAAATGAATATCGATCGTGTGCCATTTAGAAATAAGAGTGACCAAAGTTCGGCTGAGATCCTTCGATCAAGGCGTGACATTAACCTGCAATTCATTTCGACAACTTGAGGAGGGTGTGATGAAAGCTGGAGTTTTTAAGCGCGTGCTCGCCGTTCTGATCTGTGGACTGCTGCTTTGCGTGACTGTGCCCGCCCAACTTACGTTCGGACCTCACGGGATGCGATCGGCCTCTGCGAAGACGCTGCGCAACCGGACGCGACTCAATACAGGCCTTGGTTCCGGCCGTCCAAGACTTGAATTCGTCGGTCGAGTCGGCGGTGTGGCGTTTGACGCTACAGCCAAGCCTGCCGCCAATCTGAAGATTGCCAACATGGCCTTGGCCTATTCCGGCGAGAACAGCGATGGCGAACGTCTGCTGCTAACTGTCAACGATCAGCCGGTTTTGGCTCCGATCTACGATTGGCAACTGATCCCGATCGCGAAGTTCGTCGCCAGTGATTCGTTTTCCTGTTTCACTCTTTTTGGAGACCTTACGAACGCAAGGGAACAACGAAAGGTGATCCGGCAAGGCGGACGAGTGCTTAATTATCACGCGGCTTTCACCGACTCGCTCATGGGTTTGCGGCTGTTTCAGTTGGACAACTTAATTATCAACGACTCTTCGTGGGATCTCGTGAAGGATGGGCAGAGATACCTTTTAGGAGCAGGTGAACCGCGTCCGGATTTCCAAGCCAACATGACGGGTCTGGCTGCTTTTGAGAGATTTAAGAGAACACTTCCTCAGTTTCGCTCCTACGTTATCAGCGACTACAGACGGAACATCGTCTTTAGCGTAAACGACAATAAACTCTCCATCACCGGCGAGCCGTCGTATTACTTTTGGAAACTCGACCCGCGCGCCTTCACACCGGAAAAACTCGCGCAGGCAAAAGCTACCGTTAAGCAGCAACTGAGTGTTGAGGCACAAAAGGCAGTGGCCAGCGGCGAATTCACCAGTGCTGACTGGGTCGTTAAGCGGATTCTCGCTGAAGCCCGCTCTTACGAGCGACTCATTGCAAACCCCGTACTTCTCCTGGCTGTTCGTGATCCCCTCTTGCTGAAACTTTTTATTACTGAAGGTGACACCGCACGCAAAGCACTGCTGGAAACAACGGATCCTGAAAGTCTGGTTAACCTATTGGTTCTCATCAAGGCTCTCAACAGCATTCAGTACGCAGTGGAAATCCGTGAGCTAAGCGATAGCGTATCCGGGCAGACTCCGATGTTAAGAGCGATCAATCCGACGGTTTGGGACGCCAGCGTCGTTTTGCTTCGTTACGCCGCGTTCTTCCGCTACTTCAAAAAACGCGACCCCAAACAATGGCAAGCATTTATGCGGCAAATACGACTGGCTCCGAAGCCACAGCCGTACGTTATCACTCCCACGATTTTGGATGGGGATACTCGCAAGAGACAATGAACTCTCCCGCAACCACTGGTGGGGTGTTCGTCAGCTTCTCTTCAAAAGATGTTTCCGTCGGGAAGTTGTTTTCGGCACTCGAGACCCAGAACATCAAGGTTTGGGATTATAGTGACCAGGGACAGGAGCTTCCGCTGGCCCATCAGCTTAGCGCCTCACTCAAAGCAAAGATCGATGCGTGCGAATACTTCATCGCGGTAATAAGTCCGAACAGCATCGACCGGCAGATGGGTGCAAGGCCTATCTTCGAGGTCCAATACGCATTGTCGCTGGGAAAGCTGCCGAAGAATCAACTCCTGCCGCTTGTTCTCAATAGCCCGTCAAACTGGCTCGACGTTTATCCGGAATTCAGGCGAGAAGAAACGCTGTGGGATGTTTTCGATCATGAGAACGAGGACCGATTCCAAAACACGATTCGCCGCATTTGCGAGTGGCTGTCGGTGCCTTATGTTCCGTCTTCTTTGAGAGATCCTCGTGCGTTCTTCAGAGACCTACTTCTCAGAGACATCGAACATCACGAGCTGCCCAAGTCGGATTTCGTCAAACTCATTCTTGAGTCGAATAACTTCGGCCGTTACCTGCTGAACGAAAAATGGGCCGAGGCTCGTGAGAGCGTAACGTTGCTGATGAGCATGGCGAAGAAGATGGTTCCGCCAATAATCCTTCGCTATCCGTTAGTCCTGAGGGGCATTTGTGAGCTGCAGCTTAATGAACCGGAAACTGCGGAAACAACGTTTCTTGAAGCTACCAACGGCCAGGACCTGGCCGGCAACCCTTTGCTCGGCCTCGGTTATGCCGGATTGGGACATACCTACGCGGCGATGGAACGTTTCGACGAATCGTTGACAGCTTTTCAGAAGGCAATCGAATTTGTGGCGGACGATTACCTTCACTTCAGTTATCAAGCGGCAATTCTCAGCGCCGGAGGCACGGCTATAGACGAATGCGTTTTTGAACTGTTTGATAATGCAACGCTTACCCCGGAAGAACGAATTAAAGTGCTTACTCTAAAAGGCGCATTGCATTACACAAAACATGAACCTGCTGAAGCAATCGCTGTTTTCCGCGAGCTTTCTCTTGATGAGCTTGAAGAGAGTTCAGCAACGTTCTTTGCCCTTTCTTTGCAGGAAAGCGGTGACTTCAACAGCGCGATCGAGGTGCTAAGCTCGGTAGCGAACAGAACGAAATCAATCGACCTATATCACTACCTTGCAGACGCGTACTGGAATGCGAGTGAATATGCGGAGGCACTCGCGGTTTATGAGACGCATCTGTGTACGATCACTACGCCGTCCGACTACGCTCGTCAGATTCTCGTCGAATATGCCCGGAGGATACGGCCCATCGAAGGAGATGAAAGCATCAAAGCGCGACTGGCCTGTGAGAGAGCGGTTGATTTGAACATACTTGCACCACCGCAAACGAAAGCGGACTTCTTCTTTACCGGTTTTGCGCACTACCTGCTCGGCAAGATCGAACTCGCAAAATACTTCTTCGACAATTCGGCGGGATTCTCGAACGAGTACTACGATGAAATTGTCGCGCAAGATCGCGGGGATTGAATCCCCGCGATACCTACGCAATGTGAGCGCACAGATTGAAGCTTCAATCCGCGTTTACAACTGCGGCGTCAATTCAAGACTCCATTTCTTCAACTTGCCGACGTCCTGGCCCACCAGATCTGTGACGCGCAGCACCCAGTTTCCCTGTACCGGCTGACCGACAAGCGGCAGCAGCGGTGATGAAGGTGAATTGGAATCCAGATCCAGCGTCAGATTGTCGGCGTCGCCTCCGCTTTGTGCGTGAACGATCGCTCTGCGGCCGTTTGGCGCGAAAACTTCGACACGCAGATCGCCGATGAACGTGTGTTCGATCTGAGCCGTGAACTTGACCTGTCGCGTCGTTCCCTGGTTCGTAAATGCCAGTGAACTGCTGACCCCGGTCGGATTCGCATCGGGGATCGCTACCTCGGGCACGGCTTCGTGGCGTTCCACCTGGCTGCCCAGCCCGTCGAGCTCGATCTCGAGCTTCCAGGTATCGAGCTTGCCTGTGTCCTGGCCCACGATGTCGCGAACACGCAGTTCCCAATTACCGGCGGCAGGTTTTCCGATGAGTGACGCTAATGCGGTATTCGCACTCGAATCGAAAGTTTGCTGCAGGTTGTCCTGGTCGCCGCCTTTTCGATCGTGAATCAGCGCCAGTTCCCCCGACGGACTCACCAGCTCGACTTGCAGATCGCCAATGAACGTATGCGTGATGCCGACGTTCGCGCGTATGCGTCGCGTCAAGCCCTGTTGATTGAGTGCGAGTTTGCTGGAGATGCCTGCGGGGTTGTTATCGGGGATCGCGAGCCCGGGAGTGACCTCGAGAGTGACAACCTGGCCCACGACTTCTGGTCCAATGCGGAAGTTGATGACCTCTCCCGGCGCGCTGATTTGCGAAAGGACCAAACGAGAGTCGACGTTGTCCCACTGTCGCGACGAAGGCGTGGTCGCGTGCGAGAGCGCTGTTCCGCTGATCGCGCCGTACAAGTCGCCGCCGTCACCGCGGTTGTTGTCACGTTCGAGGTCCATGCGGCCGTCCGCCTGCAACAGTGCGCATTGATAGTGACGCGTGGACGAGCCTTCCTGAAATTCGTTTGAACCGTCGGTGTCGCAGTGATAGACCGCGAGCCCGCTGGACGGCAGGTGCTGGTCCAATCCCATCTTGCTCCGGTTCTCGACGATGAAATACTCGTTGAACTTGTCAGTCGGATATTTCAGCAAGGTGCGGTAGTCACCGTGTCGCGCTTCTTTGATACCCGGCGCAGAAAGATCGATGCGGCTGTCGCACCAGCCTGCGAGATCGCGCAGGTAGCCACAAACCGGCGCCGGCGTGCGACCGTTGTTCAGGTGATTTCCGGCGCCCATCAGGCAGTACGAGCCGATGCCCGCGCTCTTAACGCCGTCGCCGTCGCGATTGCCGTAGTCGTACATGTCAGGAAAGCGGCAAAGCAGGTGACCGTTCTCGTGGCAGAACGTTCCGATCGTGAGATCGCCCGGTCCACTCCCGAGGCCGGTCAGTAGGTAGAAGTTCGTGCGCATGTTGCCGAACCGCATTTCGAGAAACGAATTGTGCGGCCAGAGTTCTTCTTCGTAACGCGACTGGCCGGCGTACAAAAAATTCACCGCGTCGATGACGCCGTCGTTGCGGGAATCAAACTGTTTCAGGTCGATTCCGCTCTGCACGGCAAGTTGCAGCGCTTCAGGCACCAGCGAGTTGTTGACGTAAAACTGCTGATTGCGGCTGAGTTTGACCGGGCCAACTACGACATTCGTGTAGTCGAGCTTGTTGCTCGAGACAATCCGGAAGTAATCGCGCGCCGAACAGAAGTTGCCGTTTCGCGTGTAGTTCTGTCCGTTCAGCATGTCGTCGACGTCTTGCCTGGTGATCGTTGTCGTGACGTCCTGAAACTCGACGAGCACTGTCAGCCCGCGAATAGTACCGGTGCTCACGCGACGTCCAGTGAGCAGGCCGTTGTTTGGTCCAAGGGTGCGAAACGTATCGGCGACGCCGAACACCTGCGGTGGCGGCTGGCGCGTCGCGTGTCGCAGGGTGAACTTCTGCTGACGCACGCTTTCCGATTCCGAGATGTGCCGGCGAAGTTGCGGTGGTGGTGGCGTGCTCATCGGAATTCCGGTTGAAACGAAGCGACCGTTGACCGTCTGGGCGTAGCAATACAATCCCTTCTCCACGTCGTAAACAACTGTGAAACCGTCGATCGTTTCGTAGTGCGCGTAATGTTCGTCCCCGATTACCACCAGCCTGACGTCGGGGCCGTTTTCCTGTTTGAACGTCAATTGTTCGTTGAAGATTCCGCTCATGAGGGTGATTCCTTTCTTTACGAAGGCGGCAATTCTGGATTGCCAGGCGGCGCCGCTGACGGCGGCCGCAGTCGTGGCGGTTAGTCCGCACCGGGCGGGGAGCGTCTTTTGATTTTGGCTTCGGCCTTGGCAGCGCGGACGGGAAAAGATTCTTCAAGGTGGAGCGGCAGATTCGCGGGAGGTTCTTCGTTAGCCGGGATCTTGCTCGAGACAAACCTGCCGTCGTCATCGGTTAAAGCGTAGGTGTAGAGCCCGAGGTCGGGGTCGTAGATGACGGAGTAGCCGTCCGTCGTTTCGTATCGCGCGTACGACTCGTCACCCTCTACGATCAGAGACACGTCAGGGCCATTTTCTTGCGGGAATTTATGACTTTCGCCAAAGATGCCGGTCATGATGAGTCATCCTGTTGAACACCTTGATGGGGGGCGTCAGAGTACAACTTTTCATTTGTATATGCGATTAAAATCTGGTTTCGTTTCAGGGACTCGTCCTGGAGGGGGAATTCGGGCGAGATTTTAGCTCTGCCTCGGCGGCGATGTAGCCGAAGCTGGCCCACTGATTTCCTGCCGTGATGTGATTAAAAATCTTTGTGGCTTCTGTGGGTTGACCGTTGTAAAGGAACCAATTGCCCAGGCCGTAACCGACTGTGGCGTTGCTCAAGCTCTCCCCGGGCGGGATCAAGACGTCGGCCGGCTTCAGTTTGCCCTGGTAGAGCCTGATTAGCTTGTAGTAATCCGCGTTCTCGATTACTTCGAGGTCGTCTTTGATCGCAGCCACCGTTTTCGCCGCTTCTTTTTCCTGTCCTGAACGGCGCAGCGTCATGTAAAGCCAATGCGTCGTCGCGACGAGCATGTCGGGGTTCGTTGAAACTTTCTCCGCTTCACGGTAAGCCTTTAGCGCGCTTTTGAAGTCGTGTTTCAGGTAGTAAGCGAGGCCGAGGTGATACCAGATGTTCGATTGCAACGTGCTGGTGGGAGTGTTGCGAGCATTGGGCAGGCCGTCAGGTTCAATCTCGTCGGGCCTGCCCTTGATCAGTTTCGCCGCTTTCTCGAAATCGGCGATCGCGTCGTCGAAACACCGCAGCGTGATGAAACGATGTCCGCGATGCCGGTAGAGTCTCGCATCAGCAGGGAACTGCTTGATCCCGTCTGTGTAGATCTTGATCGCGTCTTTGTAACGTCCGAGGTACGCGGTTCGTCTGCCGAGCCAGATGATCCGATCCGCGGACTTCGGATCTTTCTCGAAGAGTTCCCGCGCCTCGTTTAGTTTTGTCTCAAAGTCCCGTTGTGTTTCTGCAGAAAGCTGTGGCGAAACTTCGCGCGCCGACTGGACGCAATTCGTCTGCGCCGAAGCCACGGAGCTGATGAAACAAAACGCGATCGCAACAAGCGTCTTCATTAGTAGTTTAG
>JAICGQ010000091.1 GCA_025923035.1 Pyrinomonadaceae bacterium
AAGGAATCGACCTCGGCGTCGCTAACTCAATACTGATCAAGGTCAATCAGATCGGCACGCTCACTGAAACACTCGACTGTATCTCGCTCGCGCAAACACACGGACGCACCGCGATCATCTCTCATCGCTCCGGCGAGACTGAGGATCCCTTCATCGCCGATTTAGCCGTCGCGACCAATGCCGGACAGATCAAGACCGGATCGCTGTCGCGCACGGATCGGATCGCCAAATACAATCAGTTGCTGCGCATCGAAGAAGACCTGCGCGACGCTTCACGCTATCCCGGTAAAAAGGCATTCCACGTCGAGGTGAAGTTTGACTAAAAAACGTGCTCCGCTCGCGCTGATCATTATCGACGGGTGGGGCTACTCTGCCGCCCGCGAGGGTAACGCAATCGCTCTCGCCGCTACCCCTTTCTACGACGAACTCTGCGAGAAATACCCGCACACGTTGCTCGAAGCGCATGGATCGCGCGTCGGACTGCCGGCGGGCGTGATGGGAAACTCCGAAGTCGGTCACTTGAACATCGGTTCCGGCCGCGTGATTCGCATGGACGTCTCACTCGTCGATCACGAGATCGACACCGGCGAATTCTTCCGCAATCAGCAACTGACGAAGGCGATGGAACGCGCGCGCGCCAACGACAAGTCGCTGCACCTGATGGGTCTCGTTTCGGACGGGCAGGTCCATTCTTCGATCACTCATCTTTATGCGTTGCTGCGAATGGCGAAAGAAAAGGGCGTCGAACGCGTCTTTCTGCACGCTTTCCTCGATGGACGCGACACGCCGCCGGCATCGGCCGCGGAGTACATCGCCGCTGTGCAACGACAGATGCACGAGATCGGGGTCGGAGAGATCGCCAGTATCGTCGGGCGTTATTACGCGATGGATCGCGACAAGCGTTGGGAGCGAACGCAGCGTGCCTATGATCTATTGACTAAAGCCATCGGCCTGCGCGCGACCGATCCATTGGCCGCGATCAGCGAATCGTACGAACGAGGCATCACTGACGAGTTCGTCGAACCCGTCGCGATCGTGCGCGAAGACGCCTCGCCGATCGCGACGATCGAGAACGGTGATTCAATAATCTTCTTCAACTTCCGTCCCGATCGTGCACGGCAACTGACGCGGGCGCTCGGGGTCTCCGGCTTCGGCGAGTTTCCGATCGAGGATCTTCCCGACATCGCGTTTGTGTGCTTCACGATGTACGACGCCACGTTCAATCTCCCGATCGCCTTCCCGCCGCGCGTTCATCGAAAAGTGCTGGCGGAAGTGTGGGACGCGGTCGAAGTGCACAACTTTCGCCTGGCGGAAACCGAAAAGTACGCGCATGTCACTTACTTCTTCAACGGCGGTGTCGAGAAAGAGCACGCGTGCGAAAAGCGTCTGCTGGTACCATCGCCGAAGATCGCGACCTACGATCTGCAACCGGAGATGTCGGCGTTCAAAGTCACCGACAAAGTCCTGCGTGCCGTCGACGAAGGCGAAACGGACGTTTTCGTTATCAACTTCGCCAATCCTGATATGGTCGGCCACACCGGGAAACTCGCTAAGACGATCGAAGCATGCCAGTACGTCGACACGTGTCTCGGCTGGATCACGAAACGCATGCGCGAGGCGCGAGGCATCACACTCATCACCGCCGATCACGGCAACGCTGAACAGATGATCGATCCGATGACCGGAAGTCCGCACACGGCGCACACCGTCAACCCGGTGCCTTTTCATTTGATCGACGAAGGCTCGATCGGCGTAAAGCTGCGCAGCGGTGGCGCCCTCGAAGACATCGCGCCGACGATGCTCGCGTTGCACGGCACGGCCAAACCGAAAGAAATGACCGGCCGCGATCTGAGAGAACTGGATTAAGCGTTTGCGAAAGTGCGATTTGATCCCGCCAATATTCTAGTTATTGATTTCGGGCAGCTCGGCGACGTCGTCATGAGCTTGCCGGCGCTACGCGCGATTCGTCAGCGGTTTCCGGATGCGCGAATCACCGTCGCTGTTGGTAAGCCGGCGCATGAAGTCGTTGCTTTGTCAGGGTATGCAAACTCGATCTACGAAGTGGATCGAGTCGCGCTGCGTGATGGAAACAAGCTCGTCTCGATCGGGCGGGTCATCAAGCTTGTACAGAAGGTGCGACGCGCGAAGTTCGACTTTGTAATCGACCTTCATAGTCTGTCGGAAACCAACCTGCTGGGATTTTTATCGGGCGCGCGACACCGGCTGTACTCGCGACGTCCGGGACGTTCGCTGGATTACCTCGCGAATTTTTCGCCCCGTCCACCCGCTGAAGCACAATCGCAACACGCCGTCGATCGTTATCTCGACGTGATCCGTCCGCTGGGCGTCCAGAACGCGCCGCGCTTGCCGGTATTGAAGACGAGCTCCGCCGGCGATCTGGCCGTCGACGAACTGCTGAAAAAAGAGAAAGCACAGTCGGGTGAATTGCTGGTTGGCATGTTTCCGGGTGCCGGACACGTTGGGCGTCGCTGGCCGCTGGAACGTTACGCCGAACTCGCCGACCATCTCATCCGCAACGAACGCGTGCGCGTGCTCGTCTTCGCGGGGCCGGAGGAACGCGCGCTGGTTTCGGAGATGCGAACCCTCTTTCCGCCCGCCACCCTCTTCTTTGACCGCCTGACGATCCCGCAACTCGTCTCGATGCAGTCGCGCCTGACGCTCATGGTGTCGAACGACACCGGCCCAGCCCACCTGGCCGCTGCCGTGGGCGTGCCGGTAATTGTCTTGATGGACCGACCCACACCTCATGCTTTCACACTCATCGGTGACCACCACCGCCTCATGTATGGCGAATTAATTCACAAAATCGGCGTTGAGGCCGTCTACCATGCCGCCCAAGCCGTGCTCGCCCGTAGCAGAACCGACCAGCTAATCAAGAGTTAAGTGTAGACAACTGAGTTTAACTTGGTTAGTATGTGTTGGGCCTAGCCCGCCCTCACAGCAGAATCTTTCCAAATTTGACCTGCCTCTCGAATTTAGGAGAAAGAAATGTTCAGAATGTCGAATCGATTGAGCTACAGCGCGCTTGCCCTGCTGCTTTTTGCCGCCCCCGCAAGTGCCCAGACGAATGCTACGGCCCGGGCCGGGAATGCCCCAGCCGTAAATGCCGCTGTCGAAAGCGACCGCTCCCGTGATGGTTTGATTGGCCCAGTGCGCCGGGTGCGAACCGAAGTCGCCAGACTGGTGAACACCGACGGCAAACAGGCCGAAGGCAAGCACATGCTGGTCGAAGTTGCTGCTTACGACATAAAGGGCAACAAGATTGACAACCAGTATTTTCCGATTCCCGGCGGCGCCACGCTGACGGGTAAGGAAGTCTACAAGTACGACGAAAAGGGAAACATTAGCGAGATGACGCTGCTGAATCCCGACGGCTCGCTCCTGAGCAAAGAGACGTACAAGTACGAGTTCGACTTTCTCGGCAACTGGAACAAGATGACGACGTCAGTCGCCGTTGTCGATGGTCGCGGGATCACGTTTGAGCCGACGGAAATCACGTATCGCTCGATCATGTACTACCTCGACGAGAACATGTTGAAGACGATGTCGGGACCGGCGGCTGGTGCTCCTCAGCCTGCTCCTCCCGCCACGAACACGCCTGCGGCGAACACTGCGTCGAACACCCCTGTGAATTCAACAGCGCCGCCAGTCACCAAGCCTGCGGATCCGAAAACGAAACCTGTCGATCCGAAAGCCAACGCTGCCAACAAGTCTCGCGATAACCGCAACAAGCCGGCACTCGCCGGCGACGTTCCGGCAGCGTCAGCTTCGGCCACTCAGATCGTTGCGAATCCGAATGACGTAAAAACTCCGGCGGGAGTCATCACCAATCAGGAAGTACGCGTGAGCCTAGAGGAACCACCGCCGGCGCCGCGTCCGATCCTTAAACCAATCTCCGGCGGCGTACTCAACGGCACCGCGCTCGCCTTGCCGCAACCGATTTATCCCGAAGCGGCGAAGCGTATGCGAACGGCGGGCACGGTGTCAGTGGAAGTGATCCTGGACGAGTCCGGTAAAGTTGTTTCGGCAACTGCGACCAGTGGTCCAACAATCCTGCGCGAAGCGGCGGTCCAGGCAGCACTGAAAGCACGATTCTCTCCCACAAAACTTTCAGGTCAACCGGTGAAAGTGTCAGGCTTGATCAACTACAAGTTTGCGCTCGTTCCGTAAACCTGCCTTCATGGCGCGCTGGACGGCCGGCGCGCCATTCTCCCCTCTTTTCCAACCTGAATATGTCTTCTCCTAGAAGGGACTAGTTCTCATGGCACTAACTGGACACCTCAGTGACCTTTCACTTTCAGAGCTGATCGAGTTTTTCTGCAATCAAAGAAAGAGCGGACGTCTTAAAGTTCTATATCCGACCGGCGCCGGCTATTTTTATCTGCAAGCGGGTTCAGTGGTCGACGCGCGCATCGGCGTGCTGCATGGCATCGACGCGGTTTACTACGCGCTGACGCTACCCAACGCGGAGTTTGAATTCAGCGCGGATGCGGAAGCGAAGAACCGCACGATCAATCAGCCGTGGACGCAGGTTGTGCTCGAAGGACTGCGACGCCTCGACGAAAACATCTCCCCGGGCGTGGCGTTTCCCCCCGATTACGTTCCTGAACCTGATGAGCTTGCAACGCAGCCGTCAGTTTCAGAGTCGGAACCGAAATCTGAAACCGAGAGATCATTTGCGCCGGCGTTTCTCGCGCTCGGCAAGGAATCCGTGGGACGTCGCAAACCGCTGATCATCGGCGCGGTCGCAGTCGCGATTCTCGCCAGCGTGGCAGTGATTGGTGTTCCGGCTGGTTGGTACAAGAGCAGTCCGGCGGCGGCCGCTTCGACGGAATCAACACCGCCTCCGCCCGCTCCGCAAAGCACGCAAGCTGAGACTCCCGCACAGCCGCAACCGACAGACGCAGCAGCAGCGCCCGCCGCCGAAGATCCTGAGGCCGCCGCGAGACGACAGCGCGAAAAAGAACGACGCGCACGTGAAGCAGCAGCGAAAGCCGCAGAGACCGCGGGAACCGTTCCGGCGCCCGAGGCCGCCAAACCTGGCGCGAAGCGAGTGGTTGTTACGGTTACCTACGACGAGTCAGGACGTGTGACGCAGGCGTCGGGTGGCGATGCGAATGCGTTGAGAATCGCGCGCCAGAAACGCTTCCCTCCGGGGAAAGCAGGTTCGGCGACGATTACGATTCCGATTAACGATTAAATTCTATTTGTGGTCCAAGCCGGCTACTCCGAGCACGACGAGTAGTGCTCGTTTGAGTCCGAGATCGCGGTCAGTTGGGTCAAACCATTCGGCAAGCGTGTGCGAGGCGCCGGAAGTGCCACCGCCGCCGAGCGTGATCGCCGGAATGCCGAGTGAGATTGGCAGATTCGAATCGGTCGACGACTGATCGAGCCGCGGTTCTATTCCCAAGACCTTCGTAGCTTCAACGGCGAGTTCGACGAGCGGTGAACCAGGCGGCGTCTCGCCTGACGGTCGCTCGCCAATCAGGTCAATTTTAAGTTCCAGCAAGGGATCGCCCGGACGTCTGGTTGCGTTCTCTTCGTCAGCCGCCTGCCGCATCGCGCGGCGGAAAAACGAGTCGAGACGCTGCAACTCCGCATCTGCTCCCGAACGAAGATCGACGTCCATCATCGCCTTTTCCGGAATGGCGTTGACGGTGACGCCGCCTTCGATGCGTCCGACATTGAACGTGGTGCGTGGCTCACGCGGAAGTGGATAGCCGGCGAGTTTTGCGACGGCGCGTCCGAGAGCGTGGACCGGATTCGGCAAACCGAAGTCGCCCCACGAGTGTCCGCCTGGTCCAGTGATCTCGACGCGATAACGTCGGGATCCCAGGGCACGATTAGTGACGCGATCGACGCCTGGTCCATCGAAACTGAGAAAGGCATCGACCTTCGACGCCCACCGTCCGCGCGTCAAGAGATAGCGAACGCCGCGCAGGTTTCCTTCACCTTCTTCACCCACCGTGCCCACAAACAAAATCGATCCTTCAGTACGGATCTTCTCGGTTCGAATTGCGCGTATGAGTGCGATCAGCGCGACGAGTCCACAACCGTCGTCCGCGATTCCCGGTGCAAGCAGTCGCCTACCGGATCTGACGACGGTGAAGTCGGTATCCGGAGCGAAGACTGTATCGAGATGCGCACTGACGACGAGCAGCGGTGATGGTGAAGCTCCTTTGAAGAGTCCAAGGCAGTTGCCTTCTTCGTCGATGTCAACCTCGCTCAGACCGAGCGCTTTGAATTTATCCGCGAGATATTCCGCGCGTGCTCGTTCACCAAACGGGCTGGCGGGAATCGAACAGATGCTGATTTGTTCATCGGTGATTGCTTCGGCGTTTTTTTCGAAGAAGGTGAGCGCACGTTTCACTTCCGGAGAGGACAACACGGAGCGAACGGGTGGTGAAGGTTTCAGTAGGGAACTCATCTGAACTTCTTTGTGTAGTCAGTGGTCCGTTGTCAGTAGTCAGTGGTCAGTTGTGAACAACAAACTGAATAATGACCACTGACCACTACTACTGACTACTGACTACTGACAGATTTTCATAATCTCGCTTTCGTCGAGCACGCCACGAGCTGCTTTCGCAGTTTCGTAGATGCGATTGACAAGGGTTTCCTCCGGCGCGATGCCACGCTTCTCGAGCCAGTAGATCACGTTCGACTTGCCGCTCATTGGTCCAATCTCGATCACCTGTTCGAGACCAAACTCACTCGCCGGCACGCCCGAGTAGACCATGTCGACCAGGCGTCGATCGCCTTTCTTGTAACTCTTGATCACCGCCGCCGCGTGCACACCCGTGGCCGTGCGAAAAGCATCGCGTCCGAAAACTGGATAGTTACAGGGTACGGTCCAGCCACAGGCTCGGGACGCGGTTTCGCAATACTCGCCGAGACGCGAGAGATCGTTATCGATCCAGCCCAGCAGTTTCAGATTCACGAGCAACTGATCGAGCGGCGTGTTGCCGACGCGCTCACCCATTCCCAACGCCGAACCATGAACCTGATCGGCGCCGCCCTGAATTGCCGCTAGTGAATTGATCACGCCGAGGCCGCGATCCTGATGTCCGTGCCAGTCGAGACGAATGCCGCCGCCCTGCTCGTCGATAATGTTCTTCACAAACTTCACGACAGCGCGCGCGCCGTCGGGGGTTGAATGGCCCACCGTGTCGCAAACGCAAACTGCTTTTGCGCCGCAGCGAATCGCGGCCGTGTAAAGCGCGCGGATCGTCTCCGGTTTCGCACGGCTCGTATCTTCAGTGACGTACATCACCGGCAGTCCTTGGGCGACGGCAAACGACACCGCTTCCTCCGTCATTTGCAACAAGCGTTCAAGCGTCCAGTCCTCCGCAAAAAACCGCACTGACGATGAACCGATGAACGTACAGGCTTCGATCGGAATACCGGCGCGTTGCGAGATCTCGGCGATTGGAATGATGTCGCTGCGATGCGTACGGGCGGCGCAGTTGGGACGAATCTTTAGTTTCTTGTCGGCGATCTCGCGCGCCAGACGTTCGACTCCGGCGGCATGCGTTCCGCCGGCGCCGGGCAAACCGATGTCGGCTGTGTCGATCCCGAGCGCTTCCATCAAGTGAAGCAATTCGAGTTTCTGTTCGACAGCGGGCTCGGAAACGGACGGCGACTGCAAACCATCGCGCAACGTTTCGTCGTCAATTCCGATGTGGCGGTTAGGCGCCGCGAGCGACGGCTCGATGGTGTTCCAATCGTAAACCAGTTCATCGATTGTCATTGAAACTTACCTCTACTGCGAATTCGGATTACAGCAATCGAGAAAACTAAAGTCAAGCAGCACCCTTTTGCGCCGCGACGCAATTTAGTTATCATCCGGTGCCTGTTTGCGAACCGTTAAAAAACACCGTTTATGAAAACCATCGCCCTGGGGTCTGATCGCGCTGCCAAGATCATGGCTGTGCGCGCCAGCGTCGCGCGTGTTGCGGCCATCGATCCGGATTGGGGCAACGTTAATGTCGTGGCCCGGCGCGTCGAAACGAACGTCCCTTCGATGCCTTTGACTGACTGGCAGTTGATGCAGGGCGCCCAGGAACGCGCGCTCGCCGTGCGCGACTCGCTCAGGAGCCGGCGGCTCGAAGCAGACATTTACGTTGGACTCGAAGGTGGTTTTCATTCCGTTTCGATCGAGGGTGAGTGGCACACATTCTTGCGCGGCTGGGCTTACGCAACTGACGGCGAGCGTGGCGCGTTCGGCGCTGCGCCGTCGATCACAGTGCCGCCGCATATCGTGAAGAGTGTTGTCGAGGGTCGTCGTGAACTCGGCACGGTGATCGACGAAGTCACTGGTGGTCGTGATATCCGCAGCAAGCAAGGCGCGTGGGGTGTGTTGTCACGCGATCTTGTGACGCGGTCGATGAGTTTTGAGCTGGCCCTGATCGCCGCGTTTGCACCGTTCTACAATTCCAGAATGTACCTTCAATGAAGATGGATGAACTAGTCGCACAAGTGAATCATGATGAACCTCCCCCACACTCGCGCGCCAAGGCTGGTTGGGTAGAAGTGATAGCCGGATCGATGTTTTCCGGGAAGTCGGAAGAGCTGATTCGACGCCTGCGCCGCGCGAAGATTGCGCGCCAGAAGGTGCAGGTGTTCAAGCCTGAGATCGACTCGCGGTTTTCAGATAATCAGATTGTTTCGCACTCGGAGATGCGGCATGAGTCGGCGAATAGTCGATCGGCTGAGGAGATCATGGCGAAGATCGATCCGGACACTGAAGTGGTTGGGATCGATGAAGGTCAGTTTTTCGATAACGATCTAGTGGTGGTGGCGAATGAGCTGGCGAACCGCGGCGTGCGCGTGATCATTGCCGGGTTGGACCAGGATTACACGGGCAAACCGTGGGAGCCGATGCCGCAACTGCTGGCGATCGCCGAGTACATCACGAAGACGCATGCGATCTGCATGAAGTGTGGGCAGCCGGCGAATTATTCGCAACGCACGTTTGAATCCGAGGAACGCGTGGCGGTCGGCGCGTCGGATAAATACGAAGCGCGTTGCAGGATGTGCTTCGTCCCCCACGCCGACGCGCCCACGGTCCACACCTAAACAAATCAGATCTTAAACGCCTCGGTCTCTATGAACGCGGGTGATTGGCCGATGGACAGGATTGCGGGGCGGCTCAGGACGTTCGCTTGCTGAAGTTTCTGAGTGATGCCGTCCAACAGCTTTTTGTAGGTCTTCGTGCCGCTTGTGTTCCACACATCGAGCAATGCTTTTGTGAAGACACCATTCGGCAGACCGTCTCTTGTCGTCTCATGTTCCTGACACGCCGCTAACAGCAGCACATTTGCCGGGACCGGAGGCGGCGTGGCCGGCAAACTCTCACGCAACTCCTTATAAAACTGCTTCAGTAGATTGAAGTGCGCTTGCGCCTGCGCTTCCGAAACTCCGCGCACTTGAAAACCGTTCTTCGGCACTTTTCCCGTCTCCCGCACCGGCGGTGGTCCCACAATGCCAACTTCACCACGACGCCAACCACCACTCGCTGCAGCATTACTCGCCACAGTTTCGCTTTCCGGATCGTCGATCATCGACATCGCAACACCGCCGCTGTGACAACTGTCCGACACCATCACCACGCGAACGCCGGCCTTAAACTTCGGCCACATTCGTCGTCGCAGCACATTGTCAACGAGCAGCTTGTCGTGCAGCACGATCGTTTCGTCTTTGAGATCCGGTTCCTCGGGATCGTCTGCACCGCGACGCGTTCCATGCCCCGAAAACGTAAACAGGAGAATGTCGCCCGCCACCAGTTTTTCAGCCGCGAGACGAATCTTCCCCAAAACATTTTCGAACGTCGCTTTCTGTCTGATGATCGGAACATCGGGTCCGCTATCGACCGGAACGAAGTTCCGCGCTCGCGCCAACTTTCGCATCGCCTCGGCATCGTTTTCGCAACCAACGAGTGGCTGCACACTGAGGCCCGGCGCTTTCGTGGCGTTGACTCCTACGTGAATTGATATTCCAGTCGCCATATCGTCCTCCTTACAGGTCAATGATTGTTGCGAGGCGTACATTCTGACCGTCGGGCGATCGGCCTATGGACCACTCAGGATGACCGGCATACAAGGCGTCTTCGTCGTGCCTTTGTCCTGCGCTACGGGCTGCGGAAACGTCACGTCGAGCTGCAGACGCTCCGCGGTAGGCACGGTCGGCAATACTTTGTAGTACTCGCCGAACTCGTCGTGTATCTTGGGTTCTTCGGGATCTTCGAAGAGCGGATCGTTGATGATGTAGATCTCGTACGAGGCGCCTTTTTCTTCCGGCTTCGTCAACGACAGAGTCTTGTTCAACCCCATCTCGCGCCACGAGAAGATCAGAAACTCGTCTTTGTTGAGATAAACATTCGCGCCGATCAGACTGGTGAAAGGCTGTAAGTCGCGTAACACAGCTTCGCCTCGTTTGAGTTTGATCTTCAGCTTGCTCGACGTCTTCATCGCTGTGTGAAAGATGCCATCCTGGATGACGACGCTAGGTCTCGCCGACTCGAAATCGACCGCCATCTCGTTGGCCGGATGAAAACCCTCGCTCCGAAGATCGATGGCGCAACTCAGGGTCTCGCCGTAAGGCGTCGCCTTCCCGGTGTACTTGCTGACTTTGCCTTCGGGCATGCGTTTGATCATGACGCCGTCGACCGGCTCACCTGAATCGCGATACTCGAGTGGACCATGATGTCGCATCAGGATCACGTCTGGCTTGCCCGGGTGCTTCTCTCTGACTTCGATCGTGAGGTGATGATTGGGAGCGCTGCGGTTGACGAACACCTCACACGAATTACTTTCATCGTCGGGTTGCAACATCAGTTGGCCGGTGAGAAAGATTCTAACGGCGGGAGGCTGTTTGGGCATTGTTTGAGATTGAGTAAAAGGCATGACTGGTTCCTTTCTAGAATGTTGAGAGCCCGCCGACGACGACGAAGGGCGCCCAATAGTAGGGATGTCGGTAACGCGGGTCCTGACCGTGCAGCATGTCGAGTTTGGCCAGTCTGAGCGCCTGCGTTACTGGGCGTTCATCGCGGGTTCGATGTTTGTGTAGGTCGATCATTAGCGCCGCCGAAGCATCGGAGTCGACGGCCCAAAGACTGGCGACGACCACCGGTACACCGGCAACAAAGAACGGACGCGCGGCGCCGACCGCACCTTCCGCGTCGTATTGCTGTTCGATTCCGGTTTGACATGCCGACAACAGAGCCAGGCGCGTACGTGGCAACTTCAAGCTATAGATTTCAGCCGATTGCAAGAAGCCGTCCGGGCCATGGTTTGTTGCAGCACTTTTAGGGGTAAGAGGAAAACCGGAAAGCATTTCTGATTTACCGTTGAGTATGAAATGCATCGCCAGATGGACCACGTCGGCGCGTTCGATCTCCGACTTAAGGTTGTCCTTGGTTGCGCGTGGTCCAACCAGTAACCGGTGATGTTGCGGGTAAAAGTTGGAGATCGCTTCGACTTCTTTTTCTGCCGTTTTCAGATCGTTCAGCGAATCGAAGGACACGCGATCGAAACTCGGATTACCTACGCCGAGAAAACTCTCATCACCCTTTCGCGTCTTGCGCGCGGCAGCTTTTGTCAGGTCGACAAAAACCGTCGAACTGGGCGCGACGCCGATGTTGTAGTCTTCAACGAGATACGTGCCGGTTGCTGGTGAGACCAACGCGTCAAACGGCAGATAGTGAAGGATCTTGTCGGGAACGATGCAGAGAAACTTGTTCTTGTCGAGAAACGGTTCAGCGGGAGCGACGAGCAAGCGAAACATTTCGGCGGCCACGGACGTCGTGCTCGAATTCGTTCGCGCGGTGTTGGTATTTGCATCCGCAGGCGGTTGATTGATGCTCGTCAGGTAACCGCGGACTTTGTCGGTCAACGCCGGCGCCGTGATGTTTACGACCTCGGGTTTGATCTGCGATTTCGTTACGACCCAGATGAAGAGTTTGTTATCGACGACGGCGTACTGAAGTATCTGCGCCGCGTCCGGCATCAGCGTTTGAATCTCCGCCAGGTTCAACGACTTCCTGCCGGCGGTGATCTCCAGATCCGGACCATACGACATACGCAAAACGGACGTGCTGCCGCTGACGGCGTCCAACAGCGTTCGCGCGCGACTCGCTTCCGAATACTCGAATGCTTTGGTCGGATCGGCTTTCCGTTGGAACTCGTAGTCGATCGCGAAGTCGTAAACGCTTTGCTCCATCGCGAAGAAACTGTTGCGCTGGCTCTCGGTCGTGATCTTCGAACGATACTCTTCGAAGAGCTTGAGCACGGTCGCGAGTTCGTTGCCGATCGCGTGGTTGTCTCCGTTGTTCGCCAGGCAGAAGAGACGGCCTTTGTGAGCGACGTAGCTGAAGTATTCGATCTTCAGGTCGCGATAGAGATCGATGCTGCGGTTATAAGCGTCGATGGCTTTGTCGCACTGCTCTGACTCGCGCAGGATGTCGCCGAGTTTCCATGACGCATTGGCCATGATCTCGCGGCCTCCGGACGTCTCGGGAATACTCGAACCGACTTCGAACGCCTTCGTCGCTTCGACGACGGCTTCCGGATACATCTTCACGGCCGCGTAAGCCGATCCCACATAACCACGCGAACGCGAGATCATCAGCGGCCGGCCCATCTCCAACGCGATCTCCAGCGCCTGCTTTTGATATAGCAGCGCCGCATCGTGAAGCCGCAATGCGTCCATGCCAAAACCGATCTGCACGAATACTCCCCAACGTTGTATCGGTTCGATCTGTCGCTCCGCCGTAAGCGCGAGTCCCTGGCTGAGATAATCGAGCGCGGTCCGATCGCGATACAACTCCTGACTGATCGCCGCGAGTTGCGTCAGCGCTTTCACTTCGCCGTTCAGGTCCTGGAACTGTTGAAACTTCGCGAGCGCGCGCGAACTGTAGTCGATGCCTTTCGAATACTCGCTGTCGTCGGCGGACGCATGAGCGAGTCCGTAAAGACATTGGCCCACGAGCCAGTGGTAGTCATTCGCTTCGGAGATCGATAGCAGTTGTTGAAACGACTGCTGTGCCTTCGCGAGGTCGCCGAGGAACACGTCGCAATGGGCCAGGCGATAAAGTATGAACGTGCGTCCGATCGTGTCGCCGGCGTCTTCGTACTCTTGTTTCGCGGCGGCGTATTCGCTGACCGCTTCAGTGAACTTTGATTGCGTGAACAGCACGTAAGCAGCGTTGGCACGACGACGCGCAACGGCGAGGTGATTTCGCACCGCCGGCGTCGCCAGACCGTAGCGCTGCACGAGATCCGACGTGTAGCGATCGCCGGTCCGCTTCTGTTCCAAACCGGCGAGGTACGAAAGGTTCGCAAGCGAAGCCCCGGGCGCGTCGCTGGACGACGCATCGTTGGATGACACGCCGAGAAACGAATCGAGTAATTTGTTCGTCAGCTCGTTACCGGCTGACGTGTAGCGCTGGCTGACGACTTTCCACGCCGCCTCATCGTTTCCAGACTCGCGCGCGACGCGAAACTCTTCGTAAGCATCGTCGATAGTCTGCGTCTTACGGTTGTTGTTCTCTTCCAGCGCCTTGAGGTTTCGTTTCGCCTCTTCGGACCACTGCGAGTTTGGATCTCTTTGCAGGTACTCGCGCCACGCGCCTTCAGCTTGGCGCGGCAACATCATGTATTGATAGACGAGCGCGCGGTTGAAATAACCTTCGAGCAGAGTGTTGTCGAGTTTCAGTCCCTCATTCAGACGCTCGAGACTCCGCGAGAAGTTCTCGACTGCTTTGCTGCCCACCGCTTTCCCCGCGTCCTGCTTTCCCTTTTCAAGCAAAGCAGCGCCGAGATTGACGTGACTCTTCGCGTCGTACGGATCGATTGCCAAAGCCAGGTTGAACTGATCGATCGCCTTATCAACCTGACGCTCGGCGAGATAGTACTGACCAAGCGCACGATGCGACGAGGCGTTTGGAGTGTCAGTCACAGCCTTCATCAGCAGCGTGCCGGCGAGATCGCGTTGAACGTAATCAACCCGCGGTGTGCTACCACGCTGGTTGGGAAGCGGCGCGTATTCGATGTTCGAAATGCGCGCCTCGACTGGTCGTTCCTGACGATACGCGCTATTCAGCGCGACGAGGCCTTGATCGAGATCGGATTTGAACTGGAAGCCGCTGTAGAGAGTGAAGCCGATGCTCGCAACGACAATGAGAGCTGCGGCAATCGCCAGATAAGGGAGGTATGACCGCCCCTTCGTGTCCGGCGCCGGTTGTATTGGAACGACGGCCGGCGGTCGCGACTCGCGCTCCCGCAGCGCAAGGGCGAAGCGAAGTTGTTCCTGCCGCGCTTCAGACCGGAAAAAGTAGTTCCGCACCCGCTCGAGCTCTTCGCCTTCAAACTCGCCCGCAACGTAGCGATCGATGACATCATCGACAACCACGTCCAACTCCTGCGCCGCCTGCGGATCCGTCAGTAGCCGAAGCTCGACCTCTTCCCCCTCGACTTCTCCAAGCTGGCCAAGGAGATATCGTTCTAGCTGATTGTTTCCGTGTTGACTGATGGTTTGCCCCCTCCGAAAGAACCCTCACTTACGATGGCTTTCGAGTGCACTTTTG
>JAICGQ010000092.1 GCA_025923035.1 Pyrinomonadaceae bacterium
ATGCGTCGGCTGAATGCCGAACGCGCGCGCACGTTCGATTTGCGCGCGAATCTCCATTTCGACTTCCTTCGGATCAGCCTTGGCGGCGGCGTCTGCCTCGGTGAGATGGAAGTATCCGTTCTTGTCGAGCAGGGAACTGACCTTGTCTTTCGACGTGACCGGCCCCCAGCGAAAGGTGGTCCACTCACTCGTCAGAGTCAGGTGCAAACCCAGGTCTGCCTGTGGGTTAGCGCGTGCATAGGTCGCGATCTCCGAGAACCACGGACACGGCACCATGATGCTGCCGGAGTTAACGAGTCCGCTCTCGAACCCCTTGATCGTCGCCACGTTCACCGAATGCGACATGCCGAGATCGTCGGCATGAACGATCAGAAGTTTCGCATCGGCCGGATAGCCGAGTCGTTCTGCGAGGGATTTTTGACCGGACACATTCGGAGCAAGCGCGAGCATAACCACACACGCGCAAATGGTGATAATGTTGGTAGGTCGCATATGGGAAGAGGATAGTACAGATAATTAGGAATAATAAAAAGAAACGCTGACGCCGACTTCTGTCGTGAGCTACAATTAAGTCCTCTGAACTTAAATGAAACCGCTGAAGATCGGCATCACCGGCGTTCGTGGCATTGTGGGTCAGACGTTTACGCCCGAACTCGTCGTCCAGTTTGCCCAGGCGTTTGGTTCGTATCTCGATGGTGGCCGCATTCTCATCTGCCGCGATACCCGTCCGTCCGGACCGATGATTCGATCCGCCGTGCTGGCGGGGCTCCTCTCCGCGGGTTGTGAGGTTATCGATCTCGGCGTCAGTCCGACGCCGAGTATGCAGATCGCCGTCAAGTCGCTGAAGGCCGACGGCGGGATCGCGATCACGGCAGGACACAATCCCGCCGCCTGGAACGCGCTGAAGTTCGTGCGCGGCGACGGTCTTTATCTCAACCCAACGCAGGCCGAAGAGCTACTCGACATCTATCATCAAGGCGAGTTTGCGAAGGCCACCTGGCAGACGATCAAGCAGACGGTCCAACACGAAAACCCGATTCCACATCACATCGAGGTACTCAACAAAGCGTTGGCGTTGGATCCCGCGAAGTTGAAGAAACTCGTCGTCGCAATTGATTGTTGTAACGGCGCGTGTTCCTTGATGACTCCGCAATGGCTCGAAGCACTCGGCTGCGAAGTGCTCGCGGTGAACAACGATCCCACCGGCGTCTTTCCGCACGAGCCTGAACCGAAGCCTTCGACCATGGCCCAACTGGCGGCAGTCGTGAAAGCCGGTCGCGCCGACATCGGGTTCGCGCAGGATGCGGACGGCGAGCGACTGGGAATCGTCACCGAAAGCGGTGAGCGACTCTCGGAAGAAACCACGCTCGCACTCGCTGCGCTGCTTCGTCTCAAGGAAACGACCGGCACGATCGTCACCAACATCTCGACCACCAGCGCGATCGATCTCATCGCGGAACGCTTCGGCGGAGCTGTTGTGCGCACTCCCGTGGGCCAGGCGTACATCTCCGAGGCGATGATCGAACACAACGGTCTGCTCGGTGGCGAGGGAAGCGGCGGCGTGACAGTTCCCGAGGTGCAACTGACACACGACAGCGCCGCGGCAATCGGACTCATACTCAGTCACCTCGCGCGCAGCGGCAAGCGAGTCTCGGAATTAATCGAGCAACTACCGCGACTGACAATCCTGAAACACAACATCGCAGTCGAACCAAATCGCCTCTACTCGATCCTGCAGGACTTCCGCGCCTCAGTGGAACGCGAGGACCTCCCGTACGACACTACCGACGGGCTCAAGGTCACGATGTCGAGCGGATGGATTCACGTGCGCGCGTCGAACACGGAATCGATCATTCGTCTGATAGTCGAAAGCGAGAATGCAGCCGAGGCGTCGCACCTGCTCGACTGGGTACGCGATCGGCTCACCACATAGTTGCGAAAGGAATTCCCCCCAGGCGACGGCTTCTTTGCTTTTCCCCTTTCAAACGGAAGCCATGAAGCTTTCATTGCCTGCCTGAGATGGCGGTTGGAATGAAAGATCCAACTTTGGTTGGTGGTTTAAACCTGCGGTTAGCGGTATGAAGGGGCACACGTGAACCTTCAATACACGCTGACGCCGGTGGGAACCTGTCCCGCCCGAACTTTATGAGAGCTATTCCAACTCTCAAGATCAGTATCTCCGGAGTCCGTGGTGTGATCGGCGACTCGTTGACGCCGTCGCTATTGACTCGTTTTGCGCAAGCTTTCGGCACGCACACAGGCGCGGGCACGATCGTGATCGGACGCGATCCACGAACGTCCGGCGAGATGGTCAAACACGCGGTGATCGCGGGCGTTTTATCGAGTGGAAGTCGCGTTGTAGATCTTGGTGTTTGTCCGGTGCCGACGGTGCAGTTGCAGGTGCGGCAACGTCACGCGCACGGCGGAATCGCGATCACGGCGAGTCATAATCCGGCCGAATGGAACGCACTGAAGTTCATTGGACCAGCGGGACTTTTTCTCGATGGCGGCCAGGCACGCGAGCTGCTCGATATCTATCACCAGGGTGAGTACACGAAGGTCGCTGGTTCCGAGATCCGGACCATCGAAGAGGTCGAAGGCGCTACCGACGCACACATCAAAGCGATTCTCGATGTGCTTGGTCCATTGCCGCGCACTGAAAGACCGGTGCGCGTCGTGCTTGATTCGTGTAACGGCGCCGGTTCGATCGTTGGTCCAAGGTTGCTGGCAGCACTCGGCGCGGAAGTGATCCCGATCAACGTTACGCCGGATGGTTCGTTTCCACGTGGAGCAGAGCCGGTCGCCGAGAACCTTCGCGACCTTTGCGACGCCGTCAGCGAAAACAACGCAGACATCGGCTTCGCGCAGGACATGGACGCGGATCGCCTGGCAATCGTCTCCGAAAAAGGCGAGCCGATCGGCGAAGACTACACGCTGGCGCTGGCGTCACTTTATGTGCTGCAACGCGAACGTGGACCACTCGTCGCCAATCTCTCCACGACGTCGGCACTCGACGACATTGCGCAACAGTTTGGCTGTCCTGTGATTCGCACGAAGATCGGGGAGGTGAACGTCACCGACGGCATGCGTCAACACAATGCCGTGATTGGCGGCGAGGGAAACGGCGGTGTGATCTACCCGCGCATCAACTTTGCGCGCGACAGCCTGGTCGGTATGGCGCTCGTGCTTCACCTGCTGGCTGAATCCGGCAAGAGCGTGAGCGAATTACTCGAAACGTTTCCCCGTTACACGATTGTCAAAGAGAAGATGGAATGTTCCTCACAGCGTATTACCGGGGTTCTGAGAATGCTGCGGCAGGAGTACGCGCAGTTTCCGATCGATACGCGCGATGGCGTGAAGGTCATCACGCCCGACGGCTGGTTCCTGGTGCGCGGCTCAAACACGGAACCAATCATTCGCATCGTCGCCGAGGCACGGTCTGAAGAGAACGCCCGCAAGATGGTTTCTGATGTCTCCAAGCAGGTAACAAGCTGGGTCGCGGCATAATCAACTCTATCGAGGTCCCCTAAATGAAAAGAACCGAAGTGAGATTCTTGTTTGCCGTATTGTTTGTGCTGACGGCGTTGAGCACCTCCGTGCTGGCCCAACAAGCTGTCAAAGCGACGATCACTGGAACCGTCAAAGATCCGAATGGCGACGTTATCCCCGGCGCCAGCGTGACCGCGACTCAGACCGCGACCGGCGTTCGACGTACGACGCTCAGTAACGACGAAGGTCTTTATGTGCTCACAGACTTAGCGCCGGGCGAGTATGAAGTACGCGTCGAGATGAATGGGTTCGCCGTACGACTCACTTCAAATGTGATGCTCCAGGTGGGCCAAACGGTAACTTTGAATGCGCCGCTGGAAGTCGCCGGCACGACAGCAAAGACGGAACTCTACGGCGCAATTCCGTTAATCGACAACAACGAGTCGCTGGTCCAGGGCGTGATTCGATCGAGCGAAGTCGAGAGTTTGCCACTCAACGGCCGCAACTTCATGGAGCTTGCGCTGCTCGTTCCCGGCAATGCTCCAGCGCCGAATTTCGATCCGACTAAGACCAATACATTGGTTATCTCCTCGGCAGGCCAACTCGGCCGCGGCGGTAACGTAAGCGTTGACGGCGCCGACAATAACGACGACGTTGTCGGCGGTCCGGTACAGAACATCTCGCAGGAAGCTATCCAGGAGTTCCAGATCGCGACGAACCGTTTTTCAGCTCAGCAGGGACGCACCGGTTCTGCGGTGATTAACGTGATCACTAAGGGCGGCACCAACGAATTTCACGGTTCGGGGTCTGTTTTCTTTCGGAGTGACGATTTGCAGGGTTTGCCCGCGACGTTCGATCGCAGTCTTAGCCAAACACCCCCATTCGATCGGCAACAGTATGCTTTTGCGATCGGTGGTCCAATCAAGGTCGATCACGCTTGGTTCTTCGGTTCTTTCGAGTACAGAAACCAGGACGGCGTCGTGCTTGTCGGCGAGAGAAATCTCGCAACGCGATCGATCGTTCGTGGCTTTGCGCCGTCACCCTTGGACGACTTTCTCACCACTGACCGCGTGGATTGGAGCCCCACCGACTACGACCGTCTAAGTTTTCGTTATTCATTTCAGCGCGAGAATGGAATCAACGCCAGCACGCTGATTCGTTCCATCGGCTCGGCGTCGCAAAGACAGTCGGGGCTGAACAAGACGCATTCGTTCCTCGCGAACTACTCGCGCACGATGTCCCCGAACGCCGTCAACAGCTTCAGCTTCAGCTTCAGCGACTTCATCAACGACACGCTGCCGGTTGCGCCTGGTCCACAACTCACCTTCCCGAGCATCCAGGACGGTGCTTCGTTCCGTGTTCCGCAGCAGACCAAGCAGCGGCGGTTTCAGTTCAGCGACACGGTGACGTATGTTCACGGCAATCACTCGTTCAATGTGGGTGGCGAGATTCAACGCGTCCAATCCGATCTGGATCTAAAAGTATTTCAACAGGGCCGCATCGAAATGATCGAAGACTTTCCAGATTTCGATCGCAACCTCGACGGGCGCGTCGACGACAACGATTTGTTGTTCGCGGTAACTTTGCGCAGCGGTGTTCCGGATCGTTCGTTGTTGCTGCCGAATACCGACAACACTTACATCGCCGCGTTTTTCCAGGACAACTGGCGGATTAATCCCCACCTGACGTTGAACCTCGGCCTGCGTTACGAGCTCGATACCGACGTGAAAAACGTCAGCCGCCTGGACGAGCTCAACCCGTTGATCCTGCCGTTCCTGAAAGGCGAGCGAAAGCGAGACAGGAACAACTTCGCCCCGCGTATCGGGTTCAACTTCTCGACCGCGGACTTGCGCACCAGCATTCACGGTGGCTACGGCACTTATTACGATCGCGTCACGCTGGAGATCCAAACGCTCGAACGCGGACTTGACGGGCGTGCGTTGCCGGTGGAAGTTCGCGCCGGCAACCTGTTTTTCATTCCGCCGCCGTTTCTTTTCGATCCGGTCAACGGCGTGTTTCCACCAGGCGCTCCGACGCTCGCAAATCCGTTCACCGGGTTTGTGCTGCCGGGCGCGGGTGCAGGTGGAATCAACATCATTGACAACGATCTCCAAAACCCGACGGTCCATCAGATGAACATCGGAGTCCAGCGCGAGTTCAGCAGTAACTTTGCGCTGCGCGCCGACTACATTCGCAACATCGGCACGCACTTCATCATCGGTCGCATTATCGGCACCGTCCCGTTCAATCCCGTGGTCGGTGGACCGGAACTCGTTAAGAATCTGGAGTCGAGTGTCAGGACGAAATACGACGGCCTGCTGCTCAGTTTCGAGAAGCGGTTTGCCCAGCGGTATCAACTCCGTGCTTCGTATACGCTGTCGCGAACGTTGAACTTTGCGAACGACGACCAGATTCCGTTTTCGAATGGCCCAATTGATTCAAGCAATCTCCAGTTGGAGTATGGGCCAACTCCGAACGATCAGCGCCACCGGTTTACTTTCTCCGGCCTGTTTCAACTGCCGTGGGACGTGCGATTGTCGCCGATCATGACGCTTGCTTCGTCAGTGCCGATGGACATCCTGTTGCCTGACGGAAGTTCGCGAGTTTGCGAACTGAGCCGGAATGCGGGTGCGCGTGAGTTTCAGACGGGGGCGCAATTGAATGCGGCGTTGACGCAGATCAACGCCGCAGGAGGTTCGCTTTGTCCAAACGCGGATCCGAGCACCGGTTTCAAACCGCGTGTTCCGTTGCCGCTCGTGCGTGACGATCTGAAGTTTGGCGATAGTTTTTCGTCGCTCGATCTGCGGGTTTCGAAAGTGTTCAAAGTGGGCGAGCGGGTGACGATTGAACCGATTGCCGAGGTATTCAATCTGTTCAACGTTACGAACGTGTTGGGCGTGTCGAACGTCAACTATTCGGGTTTCAGCAACGTGCTCGTGCGCGACAGCAGCGATCCGAGCAATCCGGGATTCAACAGGTCGTCGAGTTTTGGGCAACCGGTGACGACGGCGGGCGGCGTGTTTGGTTCGGGTGGTCCACGGGCGTTTCAGTTTGCCGCGCGCGTCACCTTCTAAAGTGAGTACCGAGTTAAAACGGCAGATCGGTATTCGCACGGCGACTGCTTTTGTGGTCGGTGGCGTGATCGGCGTCGGCATCTTTCTGACGCCCGCCGGAATGGCCAAGTCGCTCGGCTCGCCGATGTGGGTGCTGATCGTGTGGCTCACGATGGGCGTGACGGCGTTGTGCGGCGCGCTCTGCTACGGCGGGTTGTCGGCGCGGTTTCCGGAAGCGGGCGGCGGTTACGTTTTTCTTCGCGAAGCGTATGGTCCAGCGGTCGCATTCATGTACGGCTGGATGGCGTTTCTGGTGATGGATCCAGGGCTCACCGCCGTACTGGCGGTGGGTCTCGCGACCTACGCCGGACAGGTCGTCGATCTTTCCCCGCGGGGAATGCAGGCGGTGGCAATCGCGTCGATCGTGGTGGTCGCCCTGGTGAACATTCGCGGCGTCAGGCTCGGCGCGTGGTTCGTGCGCGGCTTGTTGTTTCTGAAGATCGGACTGCTGGCGTTTATTTTTCTGTGGGCCGTTGGGTTCCAACTCGGCGACTGGTCCAACTTCACGCCTTTCGCCGCACGCCGCGCTGGTTCTCCGCCGTTGATCGACGCTCTCGCCGGCGGATTCGTGGGCGCGTTCTTCTCTTTCGCGGGGTGGTGGGATTTAGGGAAGCTGGCAGGTGAAGTGCGCGATCCGAAGCGTGCGTTGCCGCGCGCGTTGAGTTTCGGCGTCGTCGGCTTAACGATCATCTACGTTCTGACCAGCCTCGTGTTTATTTACCTCGTGCCGATGGACCAGGTCACATCAGGCGAGACTTTCGCAGCGCAAGCCGGCGAGGTGTTGTTCGGACGCGCGGGCGGCGTCGTGTTTTCGCTCGGCGTTGTAGTGGCCGTGTTCGGATGTCTCGCGGCGGTCGTGATGTCGGCGCCGCGAGTTTATTTTGCGATGGCGCGTGATGGATTGTTTATCCGATCCGTAGCGTCGCTGCATCCGCGCTACGAAACGCCGGCGATCGCGATCGCGCTGCAGGCGGCGCTCGCGTCGGTGCTGGTGATGGTCGGTAGTTTCAACGAGATCATGTCATACTTCGTCTTCGTCGTGATTGTGTTCATTGCCCTGACTGTGATCGCGCTGTTCAAGCTGCGTCGCAGTGCCGCACACAACGGTGGTTACCTGACGCCGGGTTATCCAGTCACGCCAGTGATCTTTCTCGTACTACTGCTCGTGATGCTGGTTTTGCTCTTCGGCGACAAACCGAAACAGGCGCTGTTAGGCGTCGCGGTTGTGTCACTGGGATTGCCGGTTTACCTGTTCTTGTTTCGCGATAGGCGATTGGTGGAAAAGGAAGGACAACTTTAATGACCTGGATCAAGACGGTTTCCCCTGCTGAAAGCGAGGAGGTGCGCAAGGCAGCGGAGGCCCAGCGCGAGCTTTATCCGATTGAGTATGCAACTCCAGTGCATCCGACTGCCGACGGCGAGACGGCGGGTATCGTTGCCTCGCATAGTTTGATTCCGCAGGCGCTCTTTCACGCCTTCGCAACTTTCGGTTCGCTCATGTCGCCGGACCTGCCGCTTGACCGAAGACAGCACGAGATGATCACGACCGTTGTGTCGGTCACTAATCGGTGCCATTATTGAATCGAATCCCACGCAGAGTTTCTGCGTCGCGTCACACTTGATCAATCGTTGGTAGCTGCGCTGGAAGCCGACTACCGCACCGCGCCAATCTCCGAACAGGAGAGGGTGATGCTTGATTACGTCGTACAAATTACCCGCGATGCCACGCGAATCTCGCCGGCCGATCACGACCGGTTGCGTTCCGTTGGTTTTGACGATCGCGGCATACTGCAGATTACGTTGATAGCGGCGTGGTTCAACTACATCAACCGCGTCGCCGATGCTTTAGGAGTCGGCAGGGGGGAATGAAGTTTTTCCTCATCGGTGTTTTTGTTCTGTTGCTGGTGGCGCCGTGTGCGGCGCAGGACGACGATGTTGTGAAGGTGAAGTCGAACCTCGTCAACATCGACGTGCTGGTGAAAGACAAGAAAGGGAAGTATGTCTCCGACCTGAAAGCGGAGGACTTCACGATCTTCGAAAACGGCGTGCAACAGAAGATCGAGTTTTTTGATGCGCCGCTCGCTGGAACGACTCGCTCTACGACGACGACCGCAGCCGACGTCACCAAAACCGGGACTCCCGAACCCGCCGTTCCTACGCGCAATTACGTAACGCTCGTAGTCGATTCACAAACCACGGACATCACGAATCTGAAGCAGGTTCGCGAAGGAACGATCAAGTATATTCGCGAGCAGATTACGGACGGCGACGTCGTCGCGTTGTTGACGGTGACCAACGGTTTGCAACTTTTGCAGCCGTTCACTCACGACAAAGCAAAACTGATCGCTGCACTCGAAAACCTCGGGGTCAACTCCACTTCCAAAAACTTCGAACAAAAAGATCTCGCCGACAACATCAACACGCTTCGTGGTGAGTTACAGGTCGCGAATGAGTCGCCGACAACGTCTATCCAAAGTGCCGCGGCCGGTTCGAACGCAGCGCGGATCATGATCATGAGGACAATGCTGGCGCAGTTCATCAAGTTGCGTAGCGCGCTCAGCGTCCAACAGTCGCGTCCGATACTCGCCGCGCTTGCCGCGATCTGCGAAGGACTACGTACGATTCCCGGCAAAAAGACGTTGGTCCTGTTCTCGCAGGGCTTCGTTACACCGGCAGTGCTCGACTGGCAAGTGCAAAGCACAATCGACATCGCGAACCGCGCGAACGTCGCGATCTACATCATTGACTCTGCCGGGTTAAGAGCCAGTGCGCCGAACACCACCGCGTTGGGCCCCAGCTCACCACTGTCCGGCATCTCTGCCGCCACGTCGCAAGAGCAACGCATCAGGGCGGTCGGCGGCGAAACTGTTTTCGACTACGCGAGACAGGAAGGGCTCGGACGCGAGTACGACATTCTGTATCGCATCTCAGGCGACACCGGCGGAAAGTTTTTGAAGGGCAATAACGACATCGGTCTGGGTCTCGAACGAATTAACCAGGAGATTCAGGCCCGGTACACGCTCGCGTATCGCAGTACAAATCAGAACTTCGATAGCTCGTTTCGCAAGGTGAAGATCGACGTGCGCCGGCCGGATTCGCAGATACTCTCGCGCTCCGGTTACTACGCGATACCGCCGGAAGAGATCGTCCTGTTGTCGCCCGCTGATAAGAAGCTGTTCGACAATTTCGGCGCGCTCCTGTCGAGTCCTGCAATGCCGGTTTCTGTTTCGTTGAGTCACTACAGGGCGCGCGATGGTATGTACGTTGTGCCGATGGCGATCGAACTTTCGCCCCAGGCGATGCAATTCGAGCGCAAGGGCGAGAAGCGTTCGTTGCAGTTGGAAGTGATCGGCGTTTTAAAAGCGACGCCTGACAAGGTGCTTTCGCGGCTCGGTGGAAACTTCGATGTAAGTTTGACGGACAGAGAGTACCAGTCGATCGTCAGTAACAATATTTACTACCGGCAGGATCTGCAGCTTACTCCCGGCGATTACACGATCGATCTGATCGTGAAGGACCGCAAGTCGGGGAAGATAAGCGCGCTAAGAGAGCAGGTTGTTTTGCCGGAGATGGATACGGAGTTTTCCGCGACACCGCTGGTCCTGAGTCGCTACGTCGAAGCTGCAAATCCGCTGGCGACTGAACCGGATGTATACACGGTTCGCAAGACTTCGATTCGGCCGTCAGCCGCGCGACAGTTCACCGCGAGCGACAACCTGGTGATGTTTCTGCACGTTTACAACGCGGCGAACAGTCCTGACACGACTAAGCCGATGGTCCGTGTCACTGCGCGTTTGATTAAAGATGGACAGCCCGCCACGAAGCCGTTCGACTTTGTTCTGACAGAAGTTGACAACGAACCAGTCTCACACCTGACGTTCGCGGAATTCATTCGTCTCACCGGAATGACACCCGGTCGCTACACTGTAACGATCGAAGTGAAAGACATGGTCACGAAGAAGGTCGCCAAACAAGACGCCTCGTTTGTCGTCGTTCCCTAATCCTCTAACGCATCTTCTCCGAGGTCGACCCACAGCGACAAGTTCTTGGGATCGCGATAGACCACGTTGTACTTCTTGCCCTTTTTCTTCTCGGACGCGAAGAACTTATCCAGGCGTGCCTCTTTATTCGTCAGATGGATGGTGAATTTATCTTTTCCACGCGCCTCGGAAATCATCTGCAGGGTCGAGATCTCCGGATTGCCGAAGCGGCCGTCGGCGGACACGACGTAGTGGTCGGCCGTCACTGCGCGGAAGAATTCCGTCGCCACGTTTCGATCGCTTCCGTGATGCGGCAGTTTCAGAAGATCAACGTGAATCTTGCCGCCCTTCAGCAGTCCCGACGTCTTCAGCGCGTTCATCACATCGTCGCCGCGTGCGTCGCCGGTCAACAACATCTTCTTCTTTCCCGCCTCGGCCAGCACAACGATACTCGAAAGATTGAACACTGATTCGTCGACAAACGCAGCGGCCAGTGCCTGGCCGTTTTTGTCCGTCGCGAGGCCTTTCTTCTTCAGCACCTCGTTCCATTCCTCTTGCAATTTCTCTATTCGTTCCTTGACTGGTCCAAGCACAGTGAACTTCAGCCCGTCGCCAAGCGTGATGCTCTTCTTTCCCTTTGCGGGGACGGCCACGAGCGTTCCAAACGGATCGTTGATGCCGAGCGATAAGAGGTTCGCGTTGTTTCTGACGTCACGGCCCTGCGTCACACTCGCCGCGAGCGCACTTCCTTCTCTGCTGATCGGAACATCTATCGACGCTGCTTTGCCGGAATTGTGCGCATCGATCGCGGAGCTGAGCGCTTTGAGCAGTTCCTTGGTTTCGTTTCCGATAATGTCGTCAAAACTGTTATGCCAGAGCGTGAGTATGTCGTATGGCAGTTCTTCGTTATTGTCCTTCGTCTCGACAAGGTCGTTGAGAAAGGCCAAAACACCATTCACGTGATCGTCGTCCAGGTGGCTCACCATCAACATGCGGATCGACAACGGAGCATCCGGGCTCCGCGTCTCCTTCAACTCCGCGAGTCGTGGACGCAAGCTGGCTTTGTAGACACCCGCTGGGCCACCATCGATTACGATCAACCTGGGGGCATTCGGTTTGCCGTAGTGAAGAAGCAGGGAATCGCCGTGTTTGGCCTGAAGGGCTTCAAGTGTAAATAGCATCGGGTTCTCCTCGGAGGTTGAGTTAAACAGATTGGAGTGCGCGTAGAGCATCGACCATGCCGGCGCCCTGGAAATAGCGCTCGCGGCCGAGGTCGGTTGCTGTCTTGCAGAGAATCTCTTTCACGCGGGTAGGCCGGCCGATTAGTTCGCCATAACGCGCGAGCAACAGCGCAGCGGCGCCGCTCACGTGGGGCGCGGCCATGCTGGTGCCGTCCATGCGTTGGGTCTCACCGGCGGGGATGGTGCTGACGATTTTCTCACCCGGTGCGACCAGATCGGGTTTGAGTCGCCCGTCACCAGTTGGACCACGACTCGAAAAATAACTCACGCCGTAAAGATGCGCGCTGTCGCGATGCGTCGCGCCGACGGTGATCACGCTCTCAGTGTTGCCGGGGTCGGTGATACTGATGCTCTGATAGCCTTCCTGCGTTCCGCGAGTAGTGACGAACTGGAGGTAACCGAAATTTCCCGCCGCAGCAACGACGACGATGCCACCGTTCACCAGTCGATTTGCTTCTTCACAAACGGGAGTGCTGCCACAGGCAAAGTTCGCGACGTCGTGCTTGATCGAAAGACTCAAATTGACGCCATGGATCATCATCAGATCTTTGTGTGCGTTCAGGTAGCGCACAAATTGCATCGCGGCGATGCAGGAAAACTCGTCACCTTGTCCTTCGTCGTCAAGCACACGGAGATCGTAGAGTTTCATGTCCGGGCACACGCCTCTGAAAGCGTAATCCTGCGACGGCTCCGGGTCGTCGGTGCGCCAGTCGGCGGCGACGATGCCCGCGACGTGCGTTCCGTGCGAGTGTTGCGGCACGACGTAGTCGTCATTGTGCGGGACTTCGATTAAGGGTTTCAGCAACTCCCAATCAATCTCACGACCGCTTTGCAGGCTTTGGCGCAACTGTTTCGCGAGTGCCGGATCTTTCTGCATTCGCTTGACGGCTTTCGCCAGACGCGGGCGCTTCGCCAGTTCTGCTTCGTCTTCCGGGGTCTGTTGCGATCTCAGCAGGTAGCGAATCAGGGTGAAGTCGTAAGTTGCGGTGACGCGCGTCTTGAACTTGTTGTCATCGGCTTTACCCGTGTTGTCGCGCATGCGAAACGCTGGATGCGTTGCGTCGATGCCGCTGTCGATGATGGCCCAGGACAGGTGTTTGCAGCTTACTTCGAACAGGCGACGGGCCGCGTCGGCCTTCACGGCCATCGTCGATTTCCAAATCGCAACTTCGGCAGCGCGATTTCTTGTTACTGACCAGACGATGCCGATCTCATTATCCTTCGCGGCTAGAACATCGCGCACCAGATTTGCGCAGGCGTCCACGATCGACATTGGAGTTATCGCCCGCGTGCGACCAGTGCTCATCGCTCTCGCGCCAATCGTGCCGATGACTCGCATCATCCAGATCACTTGCGGATCGATTTGGCGCATCATCGGATCTGACATGTCGCCTTCGATCGCGCGGGCCAGTATCTGCCTTGTTTTCTTTTCTGAGAGAAACTTCTGCAGCGAGCGACCGCCGTCAGTCCAAACGTACTTGTTCCACCACGGCGTGAGCGGCAGTACTACGCGGACCAGTTCATGAAAGCAGAGCCTGACGACGACGGTTGATTGGTTGTAGGCGATATCCGGTTCGCGCTGATCGTCGCATTTGAACTTGCTGGCGGTCTTCGACTTCTGTTCGGCCTCGAGGCGTTGTTCGACGACCTGGGCCACACGTCCGGGTGAAGCTTCGTAGTGTGGATTGAGCAGTAGATCGATTCTGGAGTTTGGGTTCTTTCCGAACTCGAACCAGACATCCGGTAAAACAGGCGAGTCTTGTGTGAAGCGCGTGAGCCCATCCTGACGATAGATGAGGTCTTCCAACTGTTCTCGCGTGATGGGCTGAGGCGCAGGGGTACGACGTTTCTTCGTCGCCATTATTTATTTTCTCCTCGATGAGTTCTCAGGCAGCATCGGTGCTCATGGTCCAATGGTTCATACGCCTGACGCAGGATACGGGAAAGCGACCGGCGGCGGTAGAGCACCATCGACGTGTTTGCGGAGTCCGGCGTCGCAAACGGCGTAGCCCCAGTTGATGATCTTTTCCTGCAAGGTCGCGTCGAGTGCTTTCAGTCTTGTCGCGGTGTTGGCCAGCTTGAGCGTTTCGCTGAACGGGCAGTTCATCGCATCGGGCAGCGCGTAGTCTGCGATGTTGGTGCGAATGCCCCAGTATGTGCCTTTGCGGTCGCCGCGTATGTAGGAGTCGATCACCTGGCGTTTGCGCAGGCTGCGGACCTGATTGTCGATGAGACTCAGTATGCGATAGGAGTGTCGGGCCCAATCGCGTTCCGGATCCGGTTCATCGGCGACGGCGCCGCCGCCATCGCTGACGAGAATCGTCTCGTAACTCTTCCAGGCAGTCTCGAGGCCGAGGTTGTCGTAGACGCCGCCATCAGTGAGGACAACAGTGGTTCGGTACGCGTCGTCTTTGAGACTTGCCGGGACGCTCGGATCGAAGTCTGACGGTTGCAGATCGACCTGGGCCGGAGACAGGAATGGTGGAAACGCAGACGAGGCTGCGACTGCGAGCGCGATCTCCGTCGTTGGATTTTTGACTAGACCGACGCGGTAGTCGCCCATGTACGGCCTGCTGAAACGCCACAAAACTTTCGAATGGACGTTGGTGGCGTTGATGATGAAGCGTGGTCCCTCGTTGTCGGCGGGTAGATCCTGGAGTGTTGCTTTGCCGAAGAGATGATCGCGATAGGCGTCAGTGACCTCGTCGGCGATGCTGTGACGCG
>JAICGQ010000093.1 GCA_025923035.1 Pyrinomonadaceae bacterium
CCGGCGGTGAAGGCCTGGACTTTGCGCGCCTCGTCGTCGCTTTCGGAGAGCGCGATGATCGGTAACTTGCTCGTCGTCGGCTGCGCGCGCAGTAATTTGCAGAGCGCCAGGCCATCGACGCCCGGCATCTCGAGATCGAGCGCGACGAGATCGCAGCGCACACCCTTCAGCACGCGCAACGCCGACGCCGCTTCGCTTGCGGTTACCACGCGATACTGCGCAGTCTCGAAGATACTACGCAACCGTTCGCGCGCAGCGGAATCATCGTCGACTATTAGCAGTGTTGCGCCGTGATTTTCGGCAGGAACAGCCATGGCCCTCAAAGTGATTGAAAGCGATGGCCGTCGGCTGTGTCAAGAATTTAGTTTTTGGTCCGCTTTACGCGCGCCACGCAGCAAGAACAAGTCAGGAAGGGGGCAAGCAGAGCGCGCCCCCGCCTCAGCGAAAGCGGGGGCGTTGCCCCCTTCCTGACTTGTTCTTTAGCTAGTTTGGTGTTTCAACCTGAATAGTGGAAGCCGACTGGACACTCACCGGAACGGCGCGGTCGACCTTGTGCGTCGATTTCACGCGGTACATCTCGCTGTCAGCGTGGGCGATGAGGTGGTCCAGGGTCTCGCCGTCGATACCGAACGTTGCCGTGCCGACGCTGATACCAACACGTGCGAAACGATTGCGACCAACCGACATCGAGAACTTCGAAACCGCAGTCTCGATACGAGCACACAACTCTTCAACCTGCGCACCGACAACTTCCTGCACCAGCGCCACAAACTCGTCGCCGCCATACCGCGCGAGAAAGTCGTACTCGCGAAGCTGCCCGGAGATGAGATGGGCCACCTCACGCAACATCTTGTCGCCTGTCTTGTGGCCATAGCTATCATTCACCTTCTTGAACTCGTCGAGGTCGAGCATCACAACCTGGAAAGCTCGGTCCGTACGCCGTGCGCGTGCAGCTTCTTCTTCAAACCGCAACGCGAGATAACGTCCGTTCGGCAAGCCCGTCATCGGATCGGTCAGGGCATTCGACTCGGCTTCCGCGTGTTGCATCGCATTCGCGAGCGCGTCCGAGGCGAGACGCGTCACCGTTTCCAGCAGACGCATGTGATCGTCGGTGTACTGCTCGAGGTCGCTCGAATAAACCGAAAGTGCGCCCAGCAACATGTCGTCTTTGAAAAGCGGCAACGACGCCATCGAACGATACTTTATGGCGGCGTCTGGATTGATGTCCGTGAAATCAAGGCTCGGGTGCAACTGGTTCACAGGGCTACGATTCGCAAGCGCGAAACCGGTCACACCTTCACCGGGCACGATGTTTCGATTCGCCAGCTTCTGCGCGTTCTTGCCGACGACGTGACGAGCGGTCGCGAAGCCCTTCATCTCGTCGTAAAAGTAGACGATGCAGGTTTCGAATGGGACCACGTGGCCCACCTTGTCGACGAGTATCTCCAGCGTGTGTTCGACGTTGAGCGAAGTGCCAAACGTGCGCGCAATCTCGTACAGCGCATAAACCTCTCGATGCGCTTTCTTGATCTGATCGTAGGCGATGAATGATCCGCGCTCGCGCGTCTGGATCATGTCGATGTCGCTGAGCTGAAGCGGTGGTTCGTTCGAGTTGCTTGAGGTTTGGTGTTGCAGCCCGAGCGCCGCGATTTGTGTTTCAAATTCTTGCAGATGCTTCAGAAACTGTTCGACGACGTAGGGATCGAAATGCACTCCCGAACCGCGCAACAGAAAGGCAGTCGCTTCGTCGAGCGTCATGCCGCGCCGGAACGGACGATCCTCACGCAATGAATCGAAGCAATCGACGACGGAGATGATGCGCGCGGTGATCGGAATCTGTTCGCCACGCAGGCGGTCGGGATAACCGCGACCGTCCCACTGTTCGTGGTGATGACGAATGATTGGCAACACAGGATACGGAAAATCGACGCGACCAAGGATCTGGGCGCCCACCACCGTATGAATCTTCATCTTTTCGAACTCAGCCGGCGTCAATGGACCAGGCTTGTTCAGAATGTGCGGCGGCACTGCAAGTTTGCCGATGTCGTGCAACAGCGCGCCTGCTTTTAGCGCGGCAATTTCGTTTGTTGTCAGTCCAAATACCTCGCCCATGCCGGCGGCGTAGATCTGCACGCGACGCACGTGACAGTGCGTCGTTTGATCTTTAGCGTCGATAGCGGTTGCGAGTGCCTCGGCGGTGGCAAGATGCAGGTTGCCGAGTGATGTGATCTCGTTGGTCTTTGCTCGCAGCCGCGCGCTGGTGTTTCGATAGATCAGGTAAGTAGCGGCGAGCGTGATTGGAGCGAGAATCAAATAAGGAAGTAAGTGCGTACCGTAGATGATCTCAAGAGTGAGTGGCACCAGAAGAAGTCCCCATGAGATCCAGAGCTGGTTAGCGAGCCACCATTGTGTAAACGACTCGCGAAAAGACAAAGACTCCCGCCGGTCACCCAATAGCGAAGGGTGGTTGGAATTATTCCGGCCGGGGAAGTCCATCGGGTCTCCTTGTTCTAAAGCGATCTCAACCCAGGGCATGCCGGAGGCGAAGCTGGGAGCAACTCAACTCCACCCCCGGGTAAATCGGGCAAGTGGCAGCCGGGGATAAAAGCTGCCGTGCTGGGTGAGATTTGTAAGGACCGCCGTCCACATAACAGCCGTCCTTCAATGTCATAGAACTTTGCGGCTACGGACTCCGTGCGGAGAGCCCGCGAAGCCAATTGGCCTCTACGCCGCGTGTTGCCTTATTTCAACTGCTGTGCCGTTGAAATGCAGCCTGTTTTTGTGCGATCGCGCACGCGGTTTATTGAAAACTTTCAAGTTGACGTGTCAGATTGAGAACATCGGTCAGCCTGCCTGAAATCCGTGTTGACAACCGTTCCTTCGAGTTGCACTCTCATCCGGTCGCATGAAAAGTGTCGAGAAGAAAACCCCTCCCGCGTACGAACCTGTGGGATACATCGAACTGCTCCGCGGCAATCGCAGTTTCCGGCAACTGTGGCTCGGGCAGGTCGTCAGCCAGATGGGTGACTGGTTCGACACCATCGCGCTCTACACCATCATTCAAAACCTCACCGGCTCGGGCCGCGACATCGGCCTGCTACTCGTCGCGCGCTTCGTCCCCAGCTTCTTTCTCGGACCGCTCTCCGGCGTAGTCGCCGACCGTTTCAGCCGGCAGAAGATCATGATCGTGACGGACATCCTGCGCGCCGTCGTCGTGCTCGGATTTCTGTTTGTACGCACCGCTGACCAGTTGTGGATCGTTTACGTCCTGACGGTTTTCCAGCTTGGTCTATCGACATTTTTTGAGCCGGCGCGAACGGCGGCGGTCCCGTCGCTCGTTTCGGAGCGAGAGTTGGTTTCCGCGAATGCGATCTCGTCAGTAACGTGGTCGGTAATGTTGACCCTCGGCGCCGCGATTGGCGGTTTGATCACGGGCTGGTTTGGGACGGACGCTGCTTTCATTATCGATGCGGGAACGTATCTTTTGTCCGCGGCTTTGATCGCCAGCATTCGCGTGCCGAAACGCAAGAAACGCGAGCGGCAAAAGCTGTCGCTAGGCCGCGTACTCGGCATTACGGAGACGATCGAAGGCGCTCGCTATGTGAAGGACCGTCCGAATGTGCTGGCGCTCTTGTTAGTGAAACCAGCGTGGGGACTCGGCGGCGGTATACTGACTCTGCTCGCCGTGTTTGGCGCGAAGATCTTCCCCGTCGGCGACAGCCCCGCGACGGGGATTGGCGTTCTGTTTGCGGCACGCGGCATCGGGACGGCGGTCGGGCCGATCGTGGCGCGGCGCATGGCGGGCGAAGGTCGACGACGCATGCAGGCGTCGATTGGAATCGCGTTTCTGATCGGCGGACTGTTCTACATCCTGTTTGGCGCTTCCACCAGTTTTGTGTTCGCGTTGATCGTGCTGGGCATTGCGCATTGTGGCGGCAGCATTCTGTGGGTCTTCTCGACTGTGATGTTGCAACAGGTGGTCGCCGATAACTTCCGGGGCCGCGTGTTTGCCGCCGAGTTAGCGTTGCTAACGTTGACTATGGCAGCATCGAATTACGTCACTGGCGAGCTGCTCGATCGCTTCGGTTTTTCGCCGCGCGTGGTGACGATCGGGATGGGGATCTTCTTCGTGTTGCCGGGTGTGGCGTGGTTTCTGACTCAGCGCTGGTGGGACCGCGAGCCGCTGCCGGCGCGTGAGACGAAGGTAGACGAGCGACGCGTCTCTGTTATTCATCAATCGGTTGAGTGAATTATGCGAATCAAAGTCGGCGTGATGGGGTCGGCGGCTCCTGACAGTGCAAAGCTCGATACCGGCCGGTTGGTCGTCGAAAAAGCGGAACAGCTCGCTCGGGCGATTGCCGGTCGCGAGGTGGTCCTGTTCACGGGTGCGACGACGGGGTTGGTCTACGTCGTGGGGAAGACCGCGCGTGACGCGGGCTGTTTTCACGTCGGAATCTCGCCGGGGACTAACGAGCGTGAGCATGTCGAGATGTATCACTTACCGACGGATTCGTGCGACGTCCTCGTCTATACCGGCTTCGGATTGAAAGGCAGGAACGTCGTGCTCGTTAGATCGTGTGATGTGGTCCTGTTTGTTGCGGGCGCGATGGGATCGCTGAACGAGTTCACGATCGCGTATGACGAGGGAAAGGTCATCGGCTGTTTGACTGGGACGGGCGGCGTGGCTGACGAGGTTGACTATCTGCTTCAGAAGTTTGGCAAGCGCTCGACCGGCGCACGCGTTTTTCAGAACGAAGACCCGGAGAAGTTACTGGACGATTGCATGAGTGGGATTCGCGCAAAATGATCGTCGCTCGTTATACGCCAGAAACGATCGGTGTCGACAGGCACGACCATCCGGTGTGGGAACACTGTGAACCGGTGCGGATCGAGCACTTTTGGTCGGGCGAACCGGCGCCTGCGTCACGTCACGCAGAGGCGAGGGTTTGCTGGTCTGACGAGGCGCTGCACGTGCGATTTGTGTGCGAACAACACGAACCGCTCATCATCGCGGAGAATCCAGTCACGGATCGGAAAACACTTGGTCTCTGGGATCGTGACGTGTGCGAAATATTCGTAGCGCCCGATCCTGCGCATCCGGAGCGTTATTTTGAGTTTGAAGCGGCGCCGACCGGCGAATGGGTGGACCTGGGAATCGTCGTCACGCCGGCCGGAAGAGAAACTGACTGGGATTACTATTCTGGGATGACGACGTCGGCCAGAATCGATCGGAACAAGCTAACTGTTGGCATCAGAATCCCGTGGAGCGACTCGATTCCCCGCCCTGAGAAAGGCGAGACGTGGCTAACGAATGTCTTTCGCTGTATCGGCCCTGAAGCGCCGGAGCGCTACCTCGCCTGGCGTCCAACGCGAACTCCGGAACCCAACTATCACGTTCCCGAAGCCTTCGGCTCGTTACGTTTCGAATAGACCTAATCGGCAGGCGCGCGCTTCATCAGCTTCGCGACGTAACGGTCGTAAGTCGCCCGGTCCTGGTCCGACATCTCCGCGATGCGTGCGCCAATCAAGTAGCCCGACTCCTCGCGACTCTCTTCCAAACTCTCATACCTGACCGTCGCCACTTTCATCTCCACTGGTCCAGTCGGAAGGTCCAGCTTCACATGCAGTTTGCGCTCGTCTCCGGCGAGATAATGTTCGCCGATACGTATCGCGGGAACGATCAGCGCCAGGCCAGTGCTGCTCACGTCCAGCGTGTGCCCATCCAACCGCGGCAGACGACGCGAACCATTCGAATTAACCCGCGGATCTGAAAGAGTTAGCGTAAAACTGAGACGCGCCTGCACACGTTTGCTATGCCGCCGGTTGCCAATGAACCGGCGTAGACTCGACACGATTCTGCGCGGTAGTTCCGACATCCTGTGAACCACTAAGTCGTTCGAACCACTTGAGGTGGGGCATTGCCGCTGAGGCGGTCGGGGGAATCGCCGCGATTTGATTCTAGAGAACCTGCGCGTTGCGGCGCAATACTTAATTCATTGCCAGGTGGCGATTGCCGATTGCCGATTTACCCACCGATGTTCGTTCACGCACCGTTCGGACAGGTTCCCTGGTTTGGCCAATCGGCAATGCTTAGTTGCTTTTAATGGTCAATGGCTTGCCACCCGTGTCGTTGCTTCGCACTCCGGCAGCGTCGAGATAGAAAGACAAGCGGCCCGTGCGGCCATATTGGACCGGCTCGGCCGTCGCGTACCACGACTTTCCGTCAGCCGAGCGATTGATCTGGAAGCGATAACCGGTGCTGTCAGTGGTTTCGATGTCTTTAGGGACCATCCCGCCGGCAACCAACTCCGCCATGCTGCCAAACATGCCGTTGTGGCTCTGGCTGTAGAGCACCTGGGCCAGCGAGATGCGCGTCATCATGTCCTGCACGTCGTTGTGATGGGCCGTGATGCGGGCCTCGAAAAAGAACTTCTTACCCGCTTTTTTGACTAGTTCCAGACTCTCTTTGTCGCCGACAACCCACGCGTTCGAGACTTTGATCAGTGTGGCTGGTTCGACTTTTTCCTTCCCGTCGGGGTCCAGCACTTTCACGAAAACTGTCGCGAAATCTCCACTGATCTGCTCGCCGTTGACGTCGATGTTCGCGGGAAGTTTTTCAGCAATGGCCTGTGCCATCTTGTCGAAATCGGGTCGCAAGTCCTCCAGATCCTGCGCGGAAAGTCCTTCCATCGCGGGCTGGTAGATCGACATGGCAAACGCCTCGCGATACTTCTTCTCACGCATCATCGTGTAGAACGCACGCGTCGTTTCGGTTGGGGTGCGGGGCGGGTTTTGCGCGAGTGCGGTCGAGAAGGCCGTACTTATGACAACAATCAGCAGGCAGAGTTGTAGACTTCTGTTCAGCATGCTTTATTTATACCACTGTTCCTAGACCTTGCTATGCCCGTTTCCGACGTGACGACAGGAGTACTTCGCGGCCGACGAGGTACAGGATCACCACCAACACCGCGAACGGAATCAACGAAAGCAGGTCAGCCCATTCTCCGTTAAAGAACGGATTGTGCGCTCTGGCCCAGTGTTCGATGTTCTCGCTCCGCTCTTTCCAAAGCCCTGCGAAGAACGCAATAAACACCGCCGCCAACGCGCCTCCGGCGATGTAACCCGACGCCATCAGCACACCGGGACTCTTGTCCGTCTCGGCCACAAACTCCTCTTCAGTGAGTTGTTTGTCGCGGAACTTTCCACGCAGGTACTTGTCGACGAGCCACCGAACCATGCCACCGATGAAGATCGGACTGGACGAGGACAGCGGCAAATAAACGCCGACGGCAAACGCCAGCGACGGAATGCCCGACATTTCCAACACAACGGCGATCATGACACCCAACAGCACGAGTCCCCACGGCAGTTTCTGATTGAGAATGCCCTTGATGATGTAGGACATCAGCGTCGCTTTCGGTGCGTCGTACTTGGTCACCGAAGAACCATCAGGCGTGGTTCGATGAGTGCCGTTGATGCCGGGATCGACGTGGTACACCGGCACGCCCTGAGCGTTGACGAGGTACTTGCCCGGAGGTCCATTATCCTCCTCGATTTTGTGCCAGGTCGCGTAACTATTGGTGTCCGGAACAACGAGGCCGCCTTTGACTTGTTCAGGTGGGCCAAGCTTTGTCATGTCGGCTCGAAGAGTCGCAGGGAAGTTACGCTCGACTTTCTGAACTACGCGGCCCTGGTCGTCGACGAGGTATTCACCTGGTTCGAGTCCGGCGACTGCGTTCGGACCGGTTTCATTTTTGAGGAGGCGGAAGTTTCCGCCACTGGGTGGCTGCGCAGTTTCCGTAAACTGAGGAAGCGCTGCGAGCGCCGCGGGATCGACGTTGTACGTTTTTTCGACTGCTTTGAAAGTGGTTTGCGGCACGTAAACCGTGCTCTGGTCATTCAATCGCAGCAGGATTGGCCCGAGTATCAATGCTGACGCGAGCGCGCCGATGAGAATCGCAATCTGCTGGTACTTCGGCGTCGCGCCAACCAGAAAGCCGGTTTTGAGATCCTGTGACGTCGTGCCGCCGTTCGAAGCCGCGATGCAAACGATGCCGCCGATCGAGAGCGCCGTGACGTAGTAACTCGGCCCGGTCCAACCGACGATCAGAAAGATCAAACACGTCAACAACAACGTCGCTACTGTCATGCCCGAAATCGGGTTTGACGACGAACCGATCTCGCCCGTCAGACGAGATGAGACAGTTACGAACAGAAACCCGAAAGCGATGATGAGTATCGCGCCAAGCAAGTTGAACTGAAGGTGAAGCTGCGGCAGCAACATGATCATTGCGAGCAAAGCGAACACACCGCCCGCAACGATCTTCATAGAGAGATCCTGATCGGTGCGCGGCACGTTCGACGCTGCTGCTTGTCCTCCGCGCAAGTCGCTAAGTCCGCCTTTGAGTCCGTGCCAGATTGTCGGCAGCGAGCGAAACAGACTGATTATTCCGCCCGCGGCGACAGCGCCCGCTCCGATGTAGAGCACGTAAGCGCCGCGAATGTCATCAGGTTCCATTTGGCCAATCGGTACGTTTCCGGGCGGCAATGCAGTGGTCATTCCTTCGCCGAAGAACTTTATGGCCGGAATCAGAACGAGATAGGCCAGCACGCCACCGGCGCACATGATCGACGCGATGCGCGGTCCGATGATGTAACCCACGCCTAATAACGCGGGCGAAATCTCCGCCGACAGAGAACCCGCCTTGAACGGCGCACCGAAAACCTTACTCGGGACGTCTTTCCAACCCTTTAACGCCGCCATCGCGACTTGATAAACGAGCCCGATACCAAAACCGGTGAAGATCGTTTTCGCACCGGAAGTAGCTTCATCCGATTCAGCCGCACGGTTCTTGTAAGACGGATCCGCGGCGGCGCGAGATTCCGGCGACGCTCCTGCCTTCAAGACCTCGGCACACGCTGTGCCCTCCGGATACTTAAGCAGCCCATGCTGCTGCACGATCAGCGCGCGCCGTAGCGGGATCATCATCAGGATGCCGAGCAGTCCGCCCAAAACCGCCACGAGCATCACGCGCGTGAACTCGAGGTCGAAACCGAGAATCATGATGGCGGGCATTGTCACGCCAACGCCAAACGCGATCGACTCCCCCGCGGAGCCGGCGGTCTGTACGATGTTGTTTTCGAGAATCGTGGCCTCTCGCACGCCTGCCTTGGCCAGCAGACGGAAGAGACTTATGGAGATCACAGCGACGGGAATGGAAGCACTAACCGTTAGTCCAACCTTCAAGACCAGCCAGAGCGATGAGGCGCCAAAGACCATGCCCAGCAAAGTTCCGACGACCAACGGGAGCACCGTCAGCTCGCGCATTCGCACGTTTGCGGGGATATACGGCCTGAACGTGGCCAGCAATGGATTCGCGTCAGACTTAGCGGCCTTTACTCCGGCGACGTCCGGAAACTCATTCGCACCGACGCTTTCAGAAGACATTCGGTTTTGACCTCCGACAAATTTTCTAAAGAGGGAGAGCGCGGGGATAACAAGACGCCGCTACTTTACACGGGTGGCCCGCGGTCGGCAAGCGCGTGTTAAACCAGCCTCTCGGCCCTTCGCCTATCGAGGTTGATTCGCTAAACTGTTCCCGGTCTTCGAGTTCCACTTCCCTGAGAAACCCATGCGCCGAACACTTGCATTGCTGCTGATCTTCGTCTTCCTTGTATCGTCCGTATCGCTGACGACGTCGCAGGGGACGTCTACGAGGCAAGCGAGCGCGGCCGCTGTTCCGGCGCCCGAAGAGGTGCTGGGGTTCGTTCCCGGAGACGATCGAAAACTGGCGTCGTGGAACCAAATCGTCGAGTATTTCGAGCGTCTCGACCAGTCCAGCGACCGCGTGATGTTTGAAACGCTCGGCCGGACGTCGATGAACAAACCGTTCGTCATGGCGACCATCAGCTCGCCTGCGAACCTCGCGAAGCTTGACGAGTACAAACAGATTCAGGCGCAACTCGCGGACCCGCGCAAGCTCGGCGCGCCCAATGTCCGCGACCGCAAAGCGGCCGACCTGATCGCACGCGGCAAAACGATCGTGCTCATCACCTGCGGAATTCACTCGACGGAAGTCGGTTCGTATCTGTCGAGCACATTGATCGCGCATCGTCTTGCGTCGTCCAATGAACCCGAGATTCAAAACATTCTCGACAACACGATCATCCTGCTAGTTCCGTCACTGAATCCCGACGGCGTCGACATCGTCAAAGCCTGGTACGACAAAACACTCGGCACGCCTTTCGAAGGTACGGATCCGCCGGAGCTCTATCACAAGTACACCGGTCACGATAACAACCGCGATTGGTACGCGTTCACGCAAGTCGAAACGCAACTCACCGTCGACAAGATTCACAACCTCTGGCGGCCGCAGATCGTCCACGACATTCATCAGCAGGGCGCGTTTGGTTCGCGACTGTTTCTACCGCCGTACATGGCCCCGGTCGAACCCAACGTCCCGCGTCAGATCGTTGAAGGCTACACCCAACTCGGCGAATGGATGGTCGGCGAACTGCGCGCAAAAGGTTTCGAGGGAATCACAAACAACTCGACCTACGACGCGTGGACTCCCGCGCGTGCGTATTCGCACTACCACGCGGGCGTTCGCATTCTGTCGGAGACTGCTTCGGCGAAGATCGCATCGCCAATGACGTTGAAGTTTGAAGAGCTGCGTTCACGCGAAGGTTACGATCCGCAGAAAGAAGGTCCGAACTTTGGACCAGTGTGGCGTGGCGGCGAGTGGAAGTTGCGCGACATCACGAAGTACATGACGAACGTTGCGTTTCTTTTGTTGAAGCATTCGGCGGAGTATCGCGTGCAGTGGTTGCGACGTTTCTACGGGATCGGAAGAGACGCCGTGCGTCCGCGGCGTCCGGGTGAACTGCAGGGCTTCACGATCGACACTTCCAGCACCTGCACCGATACGTTGACGCCGATTCTGCAACGCGGGGGTGTCGAAATCTCAATACTGCCGGACGGGAAGAAGTTCATCAGGATGGACCAGCCTTACGGCGCCTTCGCGAAGGCCCTGCTCGAAGTGCAGAAATATCCGAACCTGAGAGACGCGGAAGGACATCCGATTCCGCCATACGACGTCACCGCCCACACACTACCGTTGTTAATGAACGTCGAAGTGAAACCGGTGAAGGCGCCACTCAAATCGGCGCACCCAAAATCAGACGCCGCAAAGCCTGGGCCGCCGGCGTCGAAAACACCATGCCGTGGCGATTCTCAACCCGTCATTCCCGCGTTGTATCGTGCCTCGATGCCGACCTATGACGAGGGTTGGACCAGGTGGATGTTTGAGAACCTGTCGTATACGTACCGCTCGTTAACTGAGGCAGAACTGCGAAAAGGAATTACCACGTTCCAACTCGGTCCCGGCGTTACCGCCAAGTTCTACGTCATCCTGTTTCCCGATCAAGCGCCACGACAGTTACTGGACGGCTATCGTGCGGGTGCGATGCCGCCGGAACTCACGGGCGGCCTTGGCGAAGAAGGCGTGAAGCAACTACGCGCGTTCATCGTGCAGGGGGGCACGGCGGTCTTTCTGAATCGCGCTTCGGAGTTTGCGATCGATCAGTTGAAACTTCCGGTGCGCAACGTAGTCGGCGGATTGCCGCGCACCGATTTTTATGTGCCGGGCACAATCCTGCGCCTGCAGCTCGATACCACTCACCCGATCGCCAAAGGCATGCCGCAGGAAACGATCGCGTGGGCCGAAAACTCGCCTGTGTTTGAAGTTGTAGAAAACGCTACCGGCGACGTTCCCGCAGCAAACGTGAAGATCATCGGCCGTTATCCGGAAAACAAAGATCCGCTGCTTTCCGGCTGGTTACTCGGCGGCGATAAGCTCAAAGGCAAAGCAGCACTGGTCGAAGTAACGATGGGCAAAGGCCGTGTGATTCTGTTCGGCTTTCGTCCGCAATACCGTGCTCAGTCGACGGCGACGTATCCTTTGCTATTCAATTCGCTGGCAACAAATCCTTAAAAATGGGCGTATAATCAATTGCGACCAAAATGGTCACCTTTCTCATTAGTTCGGTCCTTGTAGTCGGCTTAATCGCTATCGCCATTTATTTCTGGCAGAAGCCCGCGAATACATCGGAAACTATCGAGTTGCCGCCCGCGCCAGGGCAAGTTCAGGGCCTGTTTTCTGACTTCCGAGTCAATGAACTCAGAACAGAAACAATCTCGAACCAGCTTCCCGAAACAACTCACAAGGTTGACAGCGAAGACTTCGAAGAAGCGATTGCTGCGATTCGCACTTTTCAACAATCTCCCGACAGGACCTCGACTGCAAAACTACTGCACGTCGCGGCGCTAACCGATGATGCAAAGACATTCGGCCGAGCCATCGAGCTGGTGCTTATGTCGTGGCGAGACCGTAGCTTGTCCGACGTGTCTGCAAAGGATCTGCAAGCGCTGTTCAATAGTGAATACTGGGTGCTCTCATCACACACTCGCACCTCCGGGGCGGGTTTCGTTTTGAAACAAACCTTGTCCAACGCAAACCGTGAACTTGAAGGCACTAACCACAACTGACAATCAACCAACACTCGGTTGATTGAGAAAGACACACCATGCAAAACCTTGATTTAGCATCTTTCATTCCCATCCTCTTCGGAGGCCTTGTCCTCCTCATCGCCTTCCTCATCATCGTGAATCGCATCTTCGTGAACGTCGGCGCGCGCGAAATCGCGATCAAGGAACGGCGGTATCTCGGCGCCAAAATGCCTCCCGGACGGGTTGTCGCTACCGAAGGAGAGGTCGGCATTCAGGCCGACGTGCTCAAGCCGGGACTGCACCTGATCAAGTTTCCGTTTGAACGCGTGGTTCGCAAGGTGCCGCTGATCGAGATCGGCGCTGACGAACTGGGAATCATCGAAGCGGTTGACGGCGAACCGATGCCGCCGGGCCGCATTTTCGCTCCCGATCGCGCGCAGAACGCACACAACAACTTCCAGGATCCGATCGCGTTTATCAAACAAGGCGGTGTGAAAGGCATCCAACTGCGCACACTGCCGCCCGGTCTGTGGCCCATCCATCCGTACCTCTTCCGCGTTTCCGTCGCGAAGGCGACGATGATCCCGCAGGGTAAAGTCGGTGTCGTCACCGCCGCGGACGGCGACCCGCTCGATCCTGGTCGATTGCTCGGTAAAGCCATCTCCGACCATCGCAACTTCCAGGACGCCGAACAGTTCATCGCCTCGCGCGGACAGAAGGGACCGCAGGTCGACATTCTGACGCCAGGCGTGTATCGCATCCTGATCCAATCGACGTCGCTCGAAAACAACTCCGAAACGAAACCCGGACTCTTCAACGTGCGGCTGTTCGATGCGACGGTCATCAACGAGAACGCCATTGGTCTGGTCGAAGCTCTCGACGGCGCGCCGCTGAATCCGCGCGACTACGTCGCCGAACCGATCAGCGGACATGACAACTTCCAGGATGGACACGAGTTCATCGGCAAGGGCGGTCAGCGTGGTCCACAGAAGGACATCCTGCTGCCCGGCACGTACTACATCAACCCGCTGCTGTTCAAAGTCATTCCGGAAACGGCGAAGGAGATCAAACCGGGTGAGGTTGCTGTCGTCGTGTCGAACGTTGGACGCGACCCGTCAGAAGAAGTGCGTCGTGAGATGGCGGAGAAAGTTCGCCAGCGCATGGAACGCGAAGAGAAGGAACAGATTGAAGAGTCGACTGCGCGTCTCGACGTCATGGATGACAAACGAACGGCCGACGAGATCAAGCTCGACTTGATGATGGGCGACCCGGCGGATCGTCGTCTCGACGAAGGCGCGCACGAAGCTTACGTCGTGCCTGAAGGTTATCGCGGTATTCAGGAAGCGGTAGTTGGACCAGGCCGATACTACGTCAACACGCTGGCGATCTCGCCGATCGTAATTCCAACGACGAACCAGACAGTCGAATGGACCGCGGGCGAAGTTGCCAACACCTTCAACCCGTTTGAAGTCATCTCCAAAGACGGCTTCACGATGCAGTTGGAAGTCCGCGTGGTTTTTCGTGTGAAGCCGGAAGACGCGCCGTTCATGGTGGCGAAGATTGGCGGCATCGAGCGTTTGATTCAAAACGTGATGCACCCGCTGATCGACTCGATCTTCCGTAACCAGGCGTCAGAATCGTCGGCGATGGCGTACTTGCAGAACCGGCACGAGGAGCAGGAGCGCGCGGAAGCTCGCGTGCGAGCGCACCTGCTGAAGTATCACGTCGACGTGGTTAACGTGCTCATCTGCCACATTCATCTGCCGGAAGAGTTGATGAAGACGCAGACCGAGAAGATCCTCGCAGAGCAACGTCAGAACATGTACAACGCTCAGCGCGAAGCCGAGGAGAAACGCATTCAACTCGAGAAGACCAAAGCCCACGCCGACAATCAGAAAGACCTGATGGCGGCGACTGTGGGCGTGGAGATCGCCGGCAAACGTGCCGAGCAGCGCAAGTCGGAAGGTGAAGGCGAGGCGCACTACATCCTGCAAACGGGCCGCGCCGAAGCTGAAAAGGTC